>CAYVWS010000016.1:25052-28365 GCA_964455535.1 uncultured Ignavibacteriales bacterium
CTGAACAAATCCGCACGATCATCGTCTAATGAGGACAAACGACCGTATAATCTTCCAAGGCAGGATTTCAGTATATGAAATGCAGATTTTTGACAGCTACTCTGATACTGTTGGTCGCAACCGTGGCCAACGCCGCCGATTCTCCTTTTCTCAAAGAGTTTAAGCAGATTTACAGTGCGGTTGACTACGATCTGCTTTCCGCTCCGGTCGAGGCCGGAAAGGTCAACGACTTCCAATACACCAAGGACCTCGCGACCTTCACATTCAGCGACGGAACTTTCTATCTGGCCCGACCGGTACTCGGGAGGCCTACCACTGCGATCTTCATCGGCCATGGCAAGTGCGATATCGCAGTTCCCAGCCACGCCGAACGCATGAACCTCTGGTACACATGCGGTGATTCGGCGGTGCATGAGTCATTTGAGATTTGCTTCATCCGCATGGCCGACGACCTTGATCTGCGCCTGAAAGGAAAATTTACTTTTCTTCCCGATAAGCTGGCCTGGAAAGAGTACAACCTCGCCACCAAACAGGCGCAGGGAGAATTTTTCTTCCGCCCGGTTCTCGGCCATGAACGCGACAACTTCTTTCAACTGCTGCGCTCGTGTTATGAACGCAGCGAGGACGGCTTCTTCTTTGCCGACTTCAACCGCTTCACTTACTCCTTCGATCCCAATCGACCCGACGAAGTCAAAGTGGGATACGAAAAATATCCGAACGACCTGCTGACCACCGAAGGCGTCGCGATTCGACGTCAGTCGGCCGGTGTCACCGAGGACCGGCAGCTATCCGATGTTGCCTATCAGACCAAAACGATCTCACGTACCGCTACTCTGCGGATGGGCGGTCCCGACGGCAATTCCCTCGACGGCGCCATGTGCGACCTGCAGCTTGAAGTGCTGACTGATTCGCTTCGCTTCACGTCGCTGTACATGAACGGCACGCTGAAGGATGATTCGCTGACCTTTGAAGGAAAGACGCTCGACTATAAACGTCGCGAAGGCGGGTTCCCATTTGTCGGCATTATTCTGCCCCGCTATGTCCATCGGGGCGACACGATCACGGTGCGCGTCTACTACCACGGCGCCAAATACACACAGGCCTTCCCATTTATCGAAAATCCGAATGTCGCGCCGCTGAACGTCACGTTTGTCTCGCCTAAAGGAAACGAGTATCTCGTTCCAGGAATCACCGGCCCGGCCGTAGTGCGCAGCGGTAAGTCGGAACTGACCGCCGCCCCGGCCAAACCCTACCGCTGGTTTTCCTTCCAAGGGCATGTCGGCGGGTATTCGCCGGTGCCGGTCACTACTCCTACCGGCCAGACGCTGACATTTCTCAAGTCGAATTATCTGAACAAATCCAAATTCCAGTGTTTCGTAAATGACGACTCGTACCAACCGCCAATCGGAGCGGCGCTTGATTATTTCACCGCCCGGTTCGGCAAGATACCCGGCACAGATTCGGTGGTCGTCTTCCCGCTTGAGGGACCCTCGATGCCCGGACTGGTGTGTGTGTCGCAGGTGAAGTGCATCAATCCCGGCTCCGGCGGATTGTACTTAGACGCCGGTATCGAGATGGCCAAGCAGTGGTTCGGGCCGCAGCTCCAGATTCTTTCGACACGCGAAAGTTGGCTTGTTGAATCCGCACCGTATTATCTGGGCACGATGTTCCTGACCTCGCAGACGCCGCCGCTTCCGCAGGGAGTTTTCTTCTCTGAGCTTTTGGGTCAGCGCGATGTGATCTATACCGAGGCCGATTTGGGCAACGATCAACCGCTGGCGGCCGGTGAGCGGGTGCCGGTGCAGACACGTATCACCAAGGGTTCGTGGGTGTTTCATATGCTTCGGTATCTCATGTACGATCTGGACAAGAACTCCGATCGGAGTTTCCTGCTCTTCATGAGGGAGTATGCCACAACCGGCGACAGCGTGCCGATGTCGCATGCCGCGTTCGAAAAACTTGCGGAGAAATATTACGGTCAGCCGCTCGGCTGGTTTTTTGATGAATGGGTCTATGGCCGCAATATTCCCAAGTTCGACGTGAAGTACACCGTCGATCCACAAGGGGACAAGTGGGGAGTGAACGGTGCGATCACAACGAGCAACATGCTGCCGAGTTTCACATATCCGGTGATCTGTCGCGTGAATTTCGAGGACGGCTCGACCTCGCTATTTCGGCAGACCGTAACCTCCGGTTCAACGACTATTGCACTGGGACCGTTCGACAAGAAACCGAATGAATTCGTGTTCAACGAATTCTTCTCGGTGCTGGGGCACGAGTAGGTTTGTCTAATTGTAAGTCAGCCTGTTTGTGAGACTGACGGAATGTGTACGATTGAAGAGATGTCAGGGTCGCAAGGACCCTGACCTACGAAGCGCTGTCGCAAATTGTAGCACGGAAGAATCACTATGGTTTGGCGGTGGATTCTCGTAATATTCTTGTTTATTGCGAGCCTGTATTTCTTCACGGTAGCGGGAGGAAAGTTCTTTTCCGCTGATGTGCCTGAAGATTTTTTCCCTGACCCCAGTACCAGAAGTAATTATGTGTTTTGGGGATATGCCTATCTCATATTTTCGATTTGTCTATTTGTAACATCAGTTTGGATTGCAGTGGCGAACGTCAAGCGTAAAGGGAGGGCAAAATTGGAACAGAATCGATAGCCCAATCGAATGTGGGTCGCTAGCGGGTAGGTCGGGTTCCGCTAGTCCGCGCTAGCGGACTGAGAAACCCGACATTGGCTGAATAGGAAATGGCTGTCGGGTTTTTCAGTCGTCCCGCAAGTGCGGGACTCCTTCAGAACCCGACCTACAACTGTCACCCGCGCCTCCCAAACAACAAACTCCCAATCCTGATCATCGTCGAGCCCTCCGCGATCGCCAGTTCGAAATCGTCCGACATTCCCATCGAGAGATTGCAGAACTGCGCTCCGACAATCGCTTTACCTTCGCCAAATAGATTGCGACACAGCACAAATGCGCGTCGGATTTCAGTTTCGTTGTCTGTAAGCGGACCGACTGTCATCAGTCCCGCTAGCTTGATATTCTGCAGCGCATGAACTTGGCGCACCAAATCAATCGCCCCGCTCGGCGTAACGCCCGACTTTGCCGCTTCGCCTGATGAGTTCACCTCAATAAAGCACTCAATCTTCTTTCCCAATTCCCCCGCGCGTTTGTCGATCTCTTCAGCCAGACGTAGCGAGTCGACTGATTGAATGACATCGAACAACTCGACCGCCTTTTTGACTTTGTTGGTCTGCAAGTGACCGATCATGTGCCAGCGGGCGATACCGCTTAGCTCGCGGATTTTCGGCTCG
>CAYVWS010000017.1:0-27755 GCA_964455535.1 uncultured Ignavibacteriales bacterium
TGGGATCAAACTCCCGCACACAGGTCAGCATTTTACCCATCAATTCGTGGGGAGGAAGGTGACGTTCGCACATGACATGATCTCTTATACGTCCGTCGCCGAATTCTTCACCCGACGGACTCATCGCCTCGGACAAACCGTCAGTGTAGAAAAAGAGCGTATCTTTGGGATTGATCTTGACCGCCGCCTGCTGATACTCCAGATGTGCGAACGCTCCAATAATCGGCCCGCCCGTAATCAACAGTTCGACCTCGCCGCTTTCTCGTGCCAACACCGGATAATTGTGTCCCGCATTCGAGTACTGAAAATCGCCGGTCTCCAGATCGAGTTCGCCGTAAAAGAGCGTGACATATTTTTCAAGCGACGTACTCGAACAGACCTGCTTGTTCATATTCCGCATGATCGTCGGGATGGGATTTCCGTTGTTGACCTCGCTTCGAATAATCGCCTGAATCTGCGCGATTAAAAGCGCTGCGGGCATTCCCTTACCGGATGCATCCGCGATCACAATGCCCAGCCGCTTGTTTCCTTCGATCGGGATAAAATCGTAGAAGTCTCCTCCGACTGTCCGCGACGGTGTCGACTGGGCCGCGATCTGGAACGACTTCATCGACGGCGGCTTGTCGGGCAACAGATCAAGCTGAATCTGCCGCGCCATCGTGACTTCTTCCTGCAGGCGCGCCCGCTCCAGCGAATCGACATAGAGTCGCGCGTTGGTCAACGCCGTCACCATCTGGTTGGACAGCGTGCCGAGCATATTGTAGTCCTCAGGCGTGTACCGGTACCCCGCGACTTTCCCGGTCAGCGCCAGAAATCCCAGCAGATGCTTCGAGTCTTTCATCGGCAGCACCAGTTTGGTGTCAAGCTCATCCAGAATCGTCCCAAGCTCCGATCCCTCGCGATATTCGCCCAGCGTCGAAAATGCTGTCGGCGAATCAAGCAGGTTGATTCCCCTCAGCATCAAATCCTCGCGATCCAGCACTGTCCGCTTCGGGTAATCCTCGCTGTGCAGGATGGCGTATTCTTCCACCGTATCGTCAAACAACACGAAGTAAACTTTCTCAACTAACAGTGCGGTCTTCAACGTCTCTTCAATCGTCTTGCGAAGTTCCGCCGGATTGAACTGCGAGATCACCTGCCGCGAAAACCGCTCGATGATATTCCGGTGATCCGATCGCGTGCGCATAAACATCGACCGGATGACATTGTCAATCGCCGTGGCCAGCGGCTGGAATAGCAACAGCAGAATTACAATAAACACATAGCTGACAATCTCCGCGCTGTCACCAAAGACCGGCGCCAGCCAGTCACGGCTCCGCACCGCCAGCGCGATATACAACGCCACCAACAGCGCCGAGGCGAACGTGTAGATCAGCGTTTGACGCAGCACCGTCCGCACATCCAAAAACTGATATCTGATTACCGCATATGAGACCAGTACCGTCCCGAACACACACGCCGCCAGAAGGATCAGCGACACGTACTCATTGACATCCGGCGTCCGCCAAAATCCTTTGACCAGCAGCGCCGCAAGATAGAACCCCAAACCCAGCCGGGCGGCCCACAATACCCAGCGCGTTTGGCTGATCATGCGCGGATTGGTGACCACTCGTCCACCCGACTCCAGAAAGTAGATCGCCGTCACCGCATACAGCGCATTCACGACACCGAAAATTGTCGACTCATACGCCCGCGCCAGCCCCAGCACCAGCACTACTCGCCCGAGCAGATACGTGAACGGTTTGATAAGTAACCCGGTGAATCCTTCCGCCACCGAGCCGGAAGTGAGAGATTCAAGTGTCCGCGCAATCTGCGGATAGAACAGCACGATGATCAGGTGAATGATCTGCGGCAAAAAGAGGAGATAGATCGCTTTCCCACGCCCAATGTCTTTCGTCCGATCCGCCGGGAACGACCAAGAAAACATCAACAGCGCCGGGAAGAAGAACTCCCAAATGACATAGAAATTATATACCGCCGAATCCTGTGCCGTCGGGGGAGACCCGACCGGCGAGACATACGCCGACAACGCCATGGCCAATGGCCCAAGACCCGCCATCGCAAGCATCAACCCCGCCAGTCGATTCAATCGATTGGCAAAGTTGTCCCGCGCGATTGTGATGGCCAAAAAAAGCAAGAAGCCGCCACAAAGGAAGAACAAAATGGTCTTGTACAGGCCAAGCGTCATGACATGAGTCGATGCAATCCGACTACGTGGTCAGATCGACTTGGTAATGGCGATAGTTGTGCCGTGCGGCGAGGCTGTGATGTCCACTTTGTCCATCAACTGCCGCACGATAAAAATGCCGCGCCCGACTTCCTTGAGCAGGTTCTCCTGCGCCAGCGGGTCGGGCACATGTCCGGGATCGAACCCGGTGCCCTGATCGGTGACCGAAACCGTCAGCACGCCGCCGCTCTGCTTGAGTTTCACCGTGACTTTTTTCTCACGCGCGAACTTGTTGCCGTGCACAATGGCGTTGTTGACCAGCTCGGACACCGATATGGCGATGTCGGCGACGACCGATTCGGCGATTCCCAGCCCGCGGAGTGTCCCTTCGACGAACGAGTCGATATCGGACAGAAACTCCTGATCGGACGGAATCACGATCGTGTCACCGGTGATGACCGGTTTGTCCATAGGTGTGTCGCTCCAAAAAAAACAGGCAGACGATCGCCGTCTGCCTGCGCTAAACCAAAGATTATTTCTTGTTCGTGATCATCTCTTTGCGAAGCTGGCTATTGCTTCGTCAACTGAGTCGTACGCGTCGAACACCGACACCAGCTTGGTAATGGTCAACAGTGACTGAATCTTGTCGGTCACATTGGCCAGTTTCAACTCCCCCTGGTGATTGCGCAGGGTGGTGTACCCGGCAATCAAAATCCCCAAACCGGTCGAGTTCATCCAGTCGACATCGGCCAGGTCGATCACTACCTGACGTTTGTTCTGCTCGATGTACTCATGCAGCTTGTCATGAAGCAAACTGGTGTCCGGACCGCCCATGATCTTCCCTTTGGGTTGTAAGATCACGATATTGTCCTGCATGCGGTCACTGAGTCTCATGTTCTCGCCTCCAGATCTATCCGTTTAGGCCGCCGCACTGTACGTGCGCCACCCGTCGTTGCGATCATCTTCCACCTAACTACACTGAGCGTCACCCAACATCGTCATTGCGAGCGTCACGCCTCTTAGCGTGACCGAAGCAATCCCTCTGCTCTTGTTTCGTGCGCGGCAGGCATCCTGCCTGCCCGAATCTCACTATTCCACCGAGCATTGTCACCCCCGCGAAAGCTGGGGTCCATCTTTTGTCAGTCTACAGCAACCGACGTGTCGAGCGTAGTCGAGACACGCACAGCCATGTCATTGCGAGGAGTCCGGCTCCTGCCCGACGACGTCGCAATCTCGATTCCTCTGTAATCTACGCATCTCTATGCGCGATGTTGCCTTACAACTTCACCTATGGTGCCAGGAGACCTCACCTGACACTCTGTTCCGTGCGCGGCAGGCATCCTGCCTGCCCGTCCTAGTGCTCGTTTCGCCCACCGACGTGTCGAGCGTAGTCGAGACACGAACCGCTGAGTCATTGCGAGCCCGTCACCCTGAGCTTGTCGAAGGGCGGGCGTCGCAATCTCTCTTACTCTGTCACCCCGGCGAAGGCCGGGGTCCAGTCTTGTAGGTCGGGTTGGCAAGTCCCGCTTGCGGGACGCTGACTACCCGACACCTACCTCGCGCCCACCCATTAGACCGCTATCCTCCTACAACTGTCATTGCGAGTGTCCCGCTTCTTAGCGGGACCGAAGCAATCTCTCTTCTCCCAAAGACATTAGACGGCTATCGTGCGGCCTAAGTTCTTAATTAGCTTCTTTTTGGCAGTCAAGTCAAGAGGGGCTCCGACCCGCTTCCACGCATACCCAAAGCTTCTGCTGAAGGTACTACGTGGTTGAGGGCTGCAAAATTCGTACATTGGCTCTCGACTATGATCAGTCGTCTTCTAAAAGCGCTCTTAGCAATTTTCACGGTCCTAATTCTGGCTTCTATCGGATTCATTTGGAGCATCTGGCCCGACAGCTTTCCTCCAAGTGTAGACAACCGAGAATTCACGGACGCCGGTCGAATCGTCAAAATTCCAGTCGATACCGTCTGGCATATCGCGAGCACAGCCGATGTTTCAAGCGCCCTCGACTATGCCCGCACCCACGACCTCAAAGTGTCGATCGCCGGCAAAAAGCATTCGATGGGAGGGCAATCAATCGCCCGCAAGGGAGTGGTTCTGGACATGCTGCGATTCAACAAGATTCTGGCATTCGATTCAGTGCGCCAGATTGTGACCGTTGAAAGCGGCGTCACCTGGGCCGACCTTCAGGAATATCTCAATCCAATGGGCTTCGCCTGTATTGCGATGCAGGGCCCAAATATTTTCACGATTGGCGGATCGATCAGTGTCAACGCTCACGGATGGGACACGCGACAAGAACAGGTCGGCCAAACAGTAGTATCAATGCGCGTCATGCTGGCCGACGGCTCCGTGGTGACATGCCGCAGCAGCGAAAATCCCCAGCTTTTTCATCTGATTATAGGCGGCTATGGCTTGTTCGCGGTGATACTCGACGCCGACATCAAAGTGACACACAACTCACTGTTGTCGAGACACAATCTCGAAATGCCGTATCCAAAACTTCCGGCATTCCTCCACGACAGCGTTCTCAATCGGCCGGACATTCAACTGGTCTTCGCCGATCTGTCTATCGCTCCCGAAAATTTCTTGGCCGACGCCGTCGTCAGCACCTTCACCGGCAACCAATCGGCAGTATCCACAGCGCCGCTGGTCGAGGAGTCTTACGTTTCCCGCGACAAACTCTTCCTGCAGTTATCTCGCAAATTCGGATGGGGGAAAGCCCTCCGTTGGCGACTGCAGAATTGGCTTTTGCCCCAGGGCTACGTGACCCGCAATAACGCGATGCGCTCGCCCTACCGACGGCTCCAGTATTATTCGCCGCACGACGTCGACATCCTTCAGGAGTACTTCGTTCCATTCGACAACTTTACTGCCTTTGTCGACAGCTTACGCGAGATTGTTGTAGCGGAAGAAGGAAATCTTCTCAATTGCACCATCAGGGTCGTGCGAAAAGACTCTGCCGCCTTTCTGAACTATGCCAAATCCGACGATCTCGCCTTCGTGCTGTACTTCAACGTGAAAACCGACAGTCTCGGGCTGGCTCAAGACCGCCGCCTCACATCTCGATTGATAGGAGCTTCTGAATCTCTTGGCGGGACTTTCTACCTGCCGTATTTGATGTACTACACCGACGAACAACTTCTGACCGCTTATCCGGAAATTCACACCTTTGTCGCACTCAAAAAGAACTTAGACCCGAATCTCGTGTTCGACAACACGTTCCTCAGCAGGATTGAACGCTTAGATTAACAGAACGACATCAGACACAGTAGGTTGGGTTGGCAAGTCCCCGCCGTGTCAGGAGACGCCGACTGCCTGACAATTCATAGTGTGCCACCCCAGTGAGAGCTGGGGGCCCCCCTTCATCCGGTCCTCCGTCCGCGACGCGTCGAGCGTAGTCGAGACACGAACCGCTGAGTCATTGCGAGCCCGCCTCGGGCGTCGCAATCTCTCTTCCCCCAAAAAACATAAGAGCGCAATCGTACTCCCTAAGTTCTTGCTTCGCTTCTTCTTGGCAGTCAAGTTAGGTGGGGGATGGCCATGCGTGTCTGGAACCAACATTGTCCTTGTCAAATTGGTCAACCTTAGCTATGATTGGTACAAGAAACGCACGTAATTTTTGGGGACACTAGTGCTACGGCACAATTCGATTTTCAGCCGCGCAATCAGATTGGGCTTTTTCTTATTGTCCTGCCTGTCGCTTTCCTGCAGTTTTTCATCGGGGTCCGATCCAATTCCTGCTCCTGTCACTAATTTCACCGCAATCATCGGCTTACCCGACCAAGTTGTCTTGGAATGGACTGCACCCGCGTCTACCAACGGTGTAACATGTCGATCTTACGATCTTCGCTATTCATTGACAGCCATGAGTAATCAAGATGACTGGAATGCGGCAATCAAGATGAACGATCTTCCAGCGCCGGCAGCCGCAGGGACCAAACAGCAATACGTCTTGAAAAACCTCTCTCCATCCACGTCCTATTACGCGACCATGCGAGTTATTGGCGACAATGGCAATGAATCCAAATTCAGTGCTCAATTGCATTTGGAAACCGCTGATACTGGGCGCTCGGACTCTTTCACGATGATGGATTTCCAAAACACTATGCACTCCACTGACGAATGGGCGGGGAATAAAGTCACTATTCTCAACTTTTGGGGAGTCTGGTGCGGATGGTGCGTCAGAGAAATGCCGCACCTGAAGCTGCTGAATCAAAACTACAAAGATAGCGGCGTCGTTATCGTTGGATTGAACTGGGGGGATTCGTATGAAGAAGCGTGCGAATACATTAATGACAACGGAATTGACTGGCTCAATTTGGACGCGCCGGACAGCGTTATGAGAGAATACCACGTCTCCGTCTTTCCCACAAGCGTGTTTCTCGACAGCACGGGTTCGGAAATCGGGCGAATGATTGGCTATAAGGAATATCAGGAATGGGCGAGCATTGTCACTTATTTGCTTCAGTACACTTCCGGAAAATCTGCGGACTCGAATCCATTTGGAGCAAACTAGTGAGAACAGGGTGCTTTCGGCTGCGTGCTTTGTTGGTTTCGATGGTACTGTGTGTAATTGTTGTGGGCTTTGGGACCGCCATCGCACAGACCGTTACCCCACACACATTTCGCGACTTGGATGGTGACGGATTTTCAGACGATCTCTACGACAAGAATGCCGATGGTATCCCTGATCTATTTCAACAGAAAAAAGATTCAATGCCTACGAACTCCTCACCAACGAATCTCGGAGTACTCGCCCCGGCTTTGGTCGGCAAACCGGCCTCATTACATAGTAACAAACTCGAATTTAGAAATTACCGGGATGCCATCCGGGATCTCATAACCGAACAATTGCGCTTTCTGCCTGCCGCCATCACTCCCTCCGGAAATCTCAGTTCAACACCAGCCAATTCCTGTGCCGGAGGAATCTGTTCCCCGCACTGATTAAAAGGGCTGCAGCCACTTCCTGCCTAATGTTGGTGTGGATGTCTGCTTGTTCTGCCGGCGACGGAATTTCCCTAAGTCTCCGGACCGGGCTCAACTCGACCTCCAATATCTTCAGCGATTCCTCCGAAGTCGGGGCTACTTCTATCGAGAATAGTCTTGTTGTCTCATGCTATCCTGCTGCCTCCCTGGAAATCAGCGGCGGTGTTGCACTCACCTCCTTTGCGGGCAGAGGATCACTCGATTTCAGAGTCGTTGACGGTAGTCTTTGGTATCTGCCGAAGTGTACAGGTCGACAAACCAAATTCAGCGTCGGTTTCACGGTTTCTCAAAGAAAACACTCGCGATCTCAAGGCGAGTACCAAAGAATCGAATCTGGTCTCGCCGCTGGGCTCGTCAGGACGCTTTCCCCGACGGCCTCCGCGCGATTGTCACTGGTTGCCAAAACCCGTCGATTCCCCGATTCGCGCTATGCAAACCAAGAGATGGTTCAACTTGTCTCGGGTCTCAATCTTACAACTGGCTCCAAAAGCAGTCTGGATATTTCGGCCGACGCCGGCGGGGTATCGCATAAAGCTATCGACCCGCTCAAAAATCCGGTCAATCCGCTCGATCCTATCCTGTCGCTCACCTCACAGTCTGCCGCCGTCCTCGGGGGGTGTGTTCGGTGGAGTTGCCAAGTCGCCGCTCGCACCGGATTGACTCTCGAACTTTCTGGGCGCGGGCTGATATACAACGGCTTTCAGGCGATTCTTGATGAGTACAGCGGATATCTGAGCCCGTGGGACTGGGAAATTCACCGCGTCGATTTCATTGCATCTACCAAATCCTTTCTCGGTCGCCGGATAATTATGACCTCTCGCGTTGACGTTGCTCGTCAATGGCACCAGTGGGTATATGTCAGCTCCGACGAACACCCCGTGGCCTACGCAATGCGGCAGGAATATGTATTCCGAATTCTACTCCAGTTAGAAACGCCATTTCGATTTCGCGGCATCAGTGGCAAATTCAGTCTCACTCCCCAGTTCACTCGCAACGACGCCGATTGGACACGCTATGATTTCAAAGAGATATCATTGGTGTCGTCGGCCTCACTTGCTTTTTAGAGAATGTGTCGGGCTGCCTTATCATAAACTCCAAAATCCCCACTCGTTTGTTGCACTTCCCGTCCCCGCCCGCCTTTGCATGACACCTCTCCTCACATCACCACTCGCAAAATCACTACATCTTTGCCACACACTTCTCCGAATCTCGAACTCTATCGACTCGAATTCATCCGACTGGTGCGCATTGTCTTGTCCCCCAAAATCAGAGAATCGCAAAACACAAAATCTGCGCAAACGAACCCAATCGTGCGACCAAAGCCATCCCCGCCCTATCTCCTTGCCCCACAACACCATTCGCCCGCCCCACTTCTTTGTTGACACGCTTGTCTCGCTTTGCCTGTTTACAGCCAGTAACTGCATCTGAGACTGTCGTACCGGGCGTCGGCGAAATAACGCCGGCAAAAAGAAGGAAGAGAAAAATGAAAACCGTCTCGATCATTCTTGTTCTGCTTGTCCTCGCGCTCGCGTTCTCCGCAAGCGCGACTGACCTAAAAGGGAAGACCGTGCTTGATTTCCGCGCACCGGTCTTTATGCCGCTCTACCACGGTGACAACTTCACCTACTACAACGGCGCACGTCAGCCCTTCATGGCGGGCTGGGATTTCGGCGTCGGCTTGCGCAAGGGCATCACCAACCGGATCATGCTCGGCGTCACCGGCATGTATCGTCACACCCACGACGATTCTACCGGTTACGAAAATAATGGTGACCGTTTCACCAGGATCAAAGACGCCACCGCGCATCTTTCGGGCATCGGATTCGGCCTCGAGGCGCAGTGGTACTACGAACCGATCTGGTTCTTCCAGCCCTATTTCTTAGGCGGAGTCGGCGTTGATCGCTGGACCGTCAAGAACTACGACACCGAAGAAAAACACAACTCCACTGATGCCAATTGGAAACTCGGCACCGGTATTCTGATCCCGGTGCAGGGATCGTTCGCCCTCGATTTTCAATTCAAGCTGTCGAAAAACTTCGCCAATCTCTCGCAGGACATGCCCGCCGGATTCTTCGGCCCCGACACCTGGGAGAAAACCGAGAACCGTCCGTTCAAGGGCTACTTCGAACCATCGGTCGCTCTTTGTTTCCTGTTCGGCGGCGAAATTGATTCCGATCATGACGGCGTTGTCGACTCCAAAGACAAATGCCCGAACACACCGAAGGGTGTCAAAGTCGACAAGATGGGTTGTCCTAAAGATACCGACGGTGACGGTGTCGCCGACTATCTCGACAAATGCCCCGGCACTCCCGCAGGCGTGGCCGTCGATGCCAACGGTTGTCCGAAAGACTCCGACAATGACGGCGTAGCCGACTACCTCGACAAATGCCCGAACACTCCCGCCGGCGTGAAAGTCGACGCCAGCGGTTGCGCGCCTGATGCCGACGGTGACGGCGTGCCGGATCAAGTCGACAAGTGCCCCGACTCACCCAAGGGCTCAGCAGTGAATGCCGAGGGCTGTCCGAAAGACTCCGACGGTGACGGTGTCACCGATGACAAAGACAAAGCGCCGGGTACGCCCAGAGGTGTAAAAGTCGATTCCGACGGTGTGCCGCTCGCCAAAAAGATCACCGAAAAGATCACGCTGAATATCAACTACGTGCCGAATTCGTACGAGCCGGATGAAAAATCCAAGCACCAGCTTGATTCAATCGCCGAACGTATCATCGCCTGGCCCGACACGAAAGTCGAGATTCGCGGATTTACGGACAGTCGCGGCAAAGCGGACATGAATCAAACCCTCTCGCAAAATCGCGCCAACGGTGTGATGGCCTATCTGAAGAATCAGGGTGTGCCTGAAAATCAGATGATGGCGAAGGGTTACGGCGAGGATCCGAAATATTTCATCGGCGACAACAACACCGAGGCCGGTCGCGCGAAAAACCGCCGCACCGAAATCGAATCGGTGAAATAGCCGCCGCGAAACAAAATCGCTTCGCCGATGTAAAACGAACCCAATTTGTGCGCGGCAGGCATCCTGCCTGCCCGTCGCAATCACGTGGTGTCAGGTGCCCTCACCTGACACCATTTTTGTAGGGCGGGTCCGTCCTCGAGCCCGCCATCTTAGTTGTTTAGGGGGATCGTGTAACGCATTGGCACACAACGAAATGACATTCCCCTGACAATCGCCGACCCATTTTATCTCTGTTTTTGTTGAGTCCCGCGAACCGCTGAGCTACTCTTGTGTTACAACAAGCAGAAACGCGGGTCAACCCCGCACACAATCTGTATCACACACTAATAACACGGAGGTCCTCACATGACTAAGAAACTGACGCTCGTCGCGCTGGTTCTGGTCGTCGCGTGTGCCGTCGCTTTTGCCGGAGATACCAAAATGGGTATGGACGGCAAATCGATGATGGATGCGATGAAATCTGAAATGATGAAATGCACCGTCTGCAAGCACATGGCGATGCACATGGACGAATTCGGTCCGATCGGCATGGAAGCAGTCAAGCTCAACGACGGCACTGTGCTGAGCCACTGGGTGAAAAGCGAAGACGCCAAGAAGATTGCCGCCTACCACGCTGCCTACGATGAAATGGGGAAGGCCGCCGAAGGATGCGCTTCGATGACCGACGAACAGGCCAAGACACAGCTCTGCTCATTCTGCCAGGAGATTCACGCCGCCATGAAGGCCGGCGCCAAAATGAGCATGGGCAAGTCCCAGAAGGGTGATGTCATGGTCATGACTTCATCCGATCCCGCCGTGCAGGCCAAGATCGCAGGAATTCAGGAAAAGTGCGAGATGATGGCCTCGATGATGGAAAAGCCGATGGGCAAAATGGCCGCCGACGGAAAATAACCGCCGCGCCGTTTGACTTTTGTAGGGCGGGTTCGTCTTTGAACCCGCCTTCTTTTTTCAGCACCCTGACCATGTCGAAAGGTCCTCTGATTTCATGAGGACAAACACAACCCACGGTGCGATGCGCGTCTCATTCACCCACTCGTATGGCTCGCTCGCAAGACCCAGCGGCTTGTGCATCGCCATCAGTTTCAAACCGGCGCGACGGAATTGCAGGTAGTAGTCGCCGTAGGTCCAGTACGTATCTTCCACCGGCCGTTTGTCCTCGACATCCTTCATGATCGTCCGCACAATGCCGCCGCTTTTCGCGGCGCGATTTTCACTGAAACTTGATGTCGAAAACGACGCCCACTCGTTTATATAAAGCTCAGGAGTGGAATCAAGACAGACAATCGCACCGGCAGGGGAAAGGAGATTGCCAAGATCACGAAACAGAGATACGCGCTTTTCCACCGTAGGAATATTGTCAAACGTGAACATTGAGAGCACGACATCAAACGATTGTTGCGGCAGTTCTTGGAGGCCGACGTCACCGACAAGCCGATACTCGCCCCCCGGATCGAACTCGCGCGCCTTGACCAGCATTTCAGACGAGATATCGACACCGATAGCGGCGTAGCCGTGTTTCTTCAAGAAGCGTGTCGATCTCCCGGTGCCGCATCCAAAATCCAGCGCCCGCTTGCCGAGCGTGTGTTGCGCGATGATCTGGGGAATATCTCGATATGCTAAATAGTATGTGCCGGGGAATTCGAGTTTCGCATACGCATCCGCGCGTTTTTCGTCTTCGTATGAATTGGAGAAATCCATGCCGACCTGCCTATCAGCTGATACTATGTCTTGAGATAGCTTGGGGGCAGAAAGGTCAAGACGGTCTCGAATAGTATCGAATCGCGGTCGAAACAAGCTTCGTCAAGTTTCATAATGGGAGGCCGTTCAAAGGATAGAGTATGCACAATTGCGCCGGTACTGTCGTAGAACAAACAGCAGATGCGCGCATCAATGTCCTTGTAGTCCGGCATCGGGTGTAGCTGGACACTGTTGAGTAGCCGATATAAAGAATCAACTGAAGTGGAATCCGTAATCACAATTGAATCCGGAGAACTCCTTAGATCATCGCAGGACAGTTGTCTGAAAGTCGAGATACTCCATCCAATTGAGAATATTGAAATTCTCGTAACTGGATTTGGAGCTATCGCAGGTGCCGATTTCTTCAGACAACCTGCAAGAATAATCGCTGATATGAGAATAGCCGTGACACGGCCGTTCATGAGTATCACGCTGACTTCGACTTGGTCGTTTCAATCGGTGCATACACCAGCGCCTTGGTAGGGCAAAAGTGGGCGCAGGCCGGATCGCCCTTGCACAAGTCGCACTTCACGACCAGATCATTCTGCTGATCGAAAAGCGAGCACCCGAAGGGACACGCCGCCACACAAGCCATGCACCGCACGCACTTGTCGGCGTCAAGATCCATCGCGCCGGTTTCAGGATTGCGTGTGATCGCGTCCACCAAACACGACTTTGCGCAGGCGGCGTCTTCGCACTGCAAACAGGTCACCGGCACAAACAACTCGGGGAACCCGCCGCTTTGCGGATAAATTCGGCTCAATCCCGGTTTGCCGTTTACGGCATGTGTGAACGAGCAGGCCAACTCGCAGGTGCGACAGCCGGTACAGAGAATGGGGGTGACGACAAATCGTGATTCCATACTCATCCCTTCTTCTGCCAGTTGGCGATCTTGCCCATCGTCATTGCGGTCTCGGTGCGATGCGCTTTGTCGCCCTGTTTGAAATACTCAGCCGGGATATTACGCTGTTTGGCCAGATACTCGGCAAATTCGCGTGTGATAGTCGGCGCGCCGGTCTTTTCGCACTTGAGCAGTTCGAATTTCTTTCCCCAGATTTCGCGCACGCCGTTCTTATCAGTGTACTTGATGTAATTGGTGGGGCAGACATTGGCGCACGACAAACATCCGACACACGATTCCGGCGCCTGCCACAGCGGGGGAGCGATCTCTTTGCCGTGGCCGCGACCAGCAGCCGATATCGCATGAAAGCCCATCTGATCGCACACGCGTGTGCAGAGCGAACAGAGAATGCAGTCATTGCCGTCGGGGACAGTTTCATAGCTGGTCTGAGATACGCCGTATTCCTGTGCCCACCCGCGCACGATATCCGATTGCGGCGAGCGGGCGAGGTAGAGGTCGAGAATTGTCTTGCGAAGTTCGATCACTGCCGGGGTGTGTGTGCTGACTACCAACCCCTCTTCGACCGGATACAAACAAGAAGTAACTTGCCCTTTCCATCCCTTCCAGTCTTTGTGCGTGATTTCCACCGTGCAGAGACGGCAGCCGCCATACGGTTCGACGCTGTCGTGATGACACGGCGCCGGAATATCGATCTTCTCGCGGCGGATAACTTTCAGGAGCATTTCGCCGGGTTCGGCCTTGACCAGTTTACCATTTATTGTCAGCGTGACCATGTTCATCTCAACTCACCGTTATCGCGTCGTGTTTACAGACCGCTACACACGCGCCGCACTGTTCACAGGCATCCTGACTGATATGATGCATCTCTTTCTTCTTGCCGGTAATCGCGTTGTACGCGCAAGCGCTGATACACGCGAGGCATCCGGTGCATTTCTCGTTTACTTCAAACGTGATGAGCGCTTTGCAGACCGCGGCCGGGCAGCGTTTCTCGCGGATATGCGTCAGGTATTCATCGCGGAAGTACTTGATTGTCGAAAGCAGAGGATTGGGACCGGATTTTCCAAGTCCGCACAGCGAACCGGCGATCACCTGCTCGGAGAGCTTTTCCATCTTGTCGAGATCATCTTCAGTCCCCTGACCGTCGCTGATCTTGCAGGCCAGACGATGCAGTTGATACAATCCCTCACGGCACGGCACACACTTGCCGCACGATTCCGCGACCAGGAACGACAGGAAATACTTGGCGACATCGACCATGCAGGTCTTGTCGTCCATGACAATCATCCCGCCCGATCCCATCATCGAACCGGCGGCGGTAAGTGAATCGAAATCGACCGGCAGATCAAGTTTGTCAGCCGGCAGGCATCCTCCAGAAGGTCCGCCGGTCTGAACTGCCTTGAAGGGACGGTCGTCGATGATTCCGCCGCCGATATCGTATACGATTTCGCGAATGGTAGTCCCCATCGCCACTTCGATCAGCCCGGTATTCTTCACTTTGCCGACTAAAGAGAAGACCTTGGTGCCGGAATTATTGGGCGCACCGATCGACTTGTACCAATCCGCGCCTTTTTCAAAGATGATCGGGACATTGGCGAAGGTCTCGACATTGTTAAGCACGGTCGGTTTATCCCAAAGTCCCTTTACAACCGAATGGATATACTTGGCGCGCGGCTCACCGACTTCGCCGGCCACAGAGCGCATCAACGCCGATGACTCTCCGCAGACAAAAGCGCCGGCTCCGCGACTGATATGAACTCTAAACGAAAAATCGGTGCCGAGAATATTGTCGCCCAAAATCCCGTGCTGGGTTGCTTGTTCAATGGCGAGAGAGAGGTTGACAACCGCAAGCGGGTATTCTTCGCGCACATAGATGTATCCGTCTTTTGCGCCGACCGCGAAAGCGCAGATCATCATGCCTTCGAGCACGGCGTGCGGGTCGCCTTCCATGATACTGCGATCCATGAATGCGCCGGGATCGCCTTCGTCACCGTTACAAATGACGTAGCGCGTATCGGACGGCACATTGCGGCAGGTCCGCCACTTTTTGCCGGCAGGAAAGCCGCCGCCGCCGCGTCCGCGCAGTCCGGACTTGATGACCTCGTCGATCGCCTGATCGGGTGTCATCTTGAGAATGACATTCGCCAACGCTTGATATCCGCCAACAGCGAAATAGTCGCCGATATCGTTAGCCGCGATTCGCCCGAGGTGTCGTAGCGCGATTCTTTCCTGATGCTTGAAGAATCCGATGTCATGATACCGCTCGACCTTTTGTCCCGACTTTGGATCGGCATACAAAAGGGAATTTACCGGTTCACTGCTGTTCATCGCCTGATCGACAATTGCGCCGACATCTTTAGTCTTTACGCGTGTATAGAAAGTGCCTTTGGGCTCGACAATCACTAGCGGCCCTTGCTGGCAGAAGCCGTGACAGCCGGTCTCGCGGACTGCTTCGACTTTCAAATTCTTCGCTTTTTTTTCGCTGATCGCCTCCTGCAGTCCAGTCACCACATCAGCCGCGCCGTTGGCCAGACATCCAGTGCCACAGCAAACCATGATCTTTTGCGACATGGCGTCGAGCCGCACCCTGTTTTCGGCTTCGAGCTTCTTCAAGTGGTCGAGGGTAGCGACTGTCATGAGGACACCTTGAGCAGTTTCTTCACGCCGCTGACTTTAACATCGCCGTGATACTTGCCGTCGACAACCACCACCGGCGCCATCGCACAGGCGCCGACACACCCGACAACTTCCAATGTGAACTTCATGTCGGGAGTCGTCGAGCCGGCCTGAACATCCAGCAACTTTTCCATCTGTTGCTGAAGCTGCGCCGCGCCGCGGATATGGCAGGCGGTGCCGACGCAAACACGCACAATATGCTCGCCGCGCTCTTTGAGGCTGAAGGCGTTATAGAATGTCGAAACAGCGAACACTTTGGAAAGGGGGAGGTTCAACTTTGTGGCGGTACGGGTGAGCGCCTCGCACGGCAGATAATGGTACTGCCGCTGGATTTCCTGGAGGACCATGATCAACGATTCCGGCTTGGCCGGATAACGGTCGATGAGGGCGTCGAGGTTGGAGAAGTCGTGCGTCATACGTTGCTCTGCGCTTTCTCCATTTGTTCAATAAGATGATAGGACTGCTCCAGTGCCTTGTAATTCACTTGCAGGACACTCGCCTTTGAACTGAGCTTATCTTCAATCGCCTTCTTGACACTTTCGTATTTCACAACTTTGGAGGCCGCGATGAAGGCGCCGAGCATCGCCACATTGGTCGCTTTCGGGGAGCCGGCTTCCATGGCGATCCTGCTGGCCGGAATCAGAAACTCGGAGATGTCAGTTCGGTCTGTCTTGGTATTTATGAGCGATGAATTGACCAGCAGCAATCCGCTCGGGCGAATTTTCGGCATGAACTTATCAAATGACGGCCGGTTAAACACACAGGCCGCCAGAGGATTGTTGATGATCGGTGAACCGATGCGCTGGTCGGAAATCACGACTGTGCAATACGCCGTTCCGCCGCGCATCTCGGGGCCGTACGACGGAATCCAGACGACATTCTTGCCCTCTTTGATCGCCGCGTAGGCAAGCAGTTGTCCCGCAACCAGAACACCCTGGCCTCCGAATCCAGCGAATGTCACTTCAAACTGTTTCACTTGGACGAATCCTTGTAGACGCCGAGCGGGAAGTAGGGCTGCATGTTGGCTTCGAGCCACTCGGTCGACTCGCCCGGGGTTTTCCCCCAGTTGGTCGGGCAGGTGGAGAGAACTTCAATCATCGAGAAGCCGCGCTCTTCAAGCTGGAACTGAAACGCCTTGCGAATTGCCTTCTTTGTTCGGACGATATGTTCGGGCGAGTGCACCGACACTCGTTCCAGATACGCTGGTGTCGCAAGAGTCGACAACAGCTCGCACATTCTTATCGGCATACCGGTCGATTTGGTGTCGCGGCCCGAGGGACAAGTCGAAGTAATCTGATTCGGAAGCGTTGTCGGCGCCATCTGGCCGCCGGTCATGCCGTAAATTGCGTTGTTCACGAATATCGTGGTGAACTTCTCCCCCCGATTGGCCGCGTGAACGATCTCGCCCATGCCAATCGACGCCAAATCGCCGTCACCCTGATAGGTGAACACAACCATGTCGGGGCGAAGTCGTTTGAATCCGGTAGCGAGGGCAGGGGCGCGGCCGTGGGGTGATTCCAAAAAGTCGGTGTTGAAATAGTTGTACGCCAGCACGGAGCACCCGACTGGCGCGACACCGACGGTCTTCTCGCGTACGCCCAGCTCGACAAGTATTTCGGCAACGAGACGGTGGATGATGCCGTGGGTGCAGCCGGGGCAGTAGTGGGTGACGACCTCAGTCAACGCTTCGGGGCGCTTAAAGATCACATTGTTGGCGGTGTCGATCATACGTTACTTTCCCGCCTCCGCGACGACCTTACGAATTTGATCTATAACTTCTTCGGGCGAGGGGACAATTCCGCCGGTGCGGCCGAAGAATCGGAGATTCTTGTCGCGTCCGATGATTCGCTCAACGTCTTCGACCATCTGTCCCATACTCATCTCGATCGTTAGGACTGTTTTGATATTTGGCTTGTCGGCCTCGGCGCGCAGTTCGGCTTCGGGGTAGGGGAAACAGGTGATCGGTCGGAAGAGACCGACCGAGATGCCGTCGTTTTCGAGTTCGTCGATTGCCGTCTGACAAATGCGCGCCATCGTACCGTATGCGACGACAAGGATCTTGTTCTTGTCTGCGATTTTGTACCGTTCGCAGAGCGATTCTTCGCGCTTCATCTGGTCGTATTTCTTGGCCAGATCGAAAGAGTTTTTCTCAAGCGCGACTGGATCGAGAAAGAGCGACTTGACCACACGCGGCGGGCGACCCTTAGCGCCGGTCGCGGCCCATTCTTCCGGGTGCGAACTTATGGTCGTTACTTTTTCCGGGAATTCGACCGGCTCCATCATCTGGCCGATCATGCCGTCGCCGATTATCATGACCGGTGTGCGATATTTGTCGGCCAGATCGAAGGCCAGAAAAGTAAGATCAACTGCTTCCTGAATCGTGGCAGGGGCAACCACCGGAAGACGATAGTCACCGTGGCCGCCGCCTTTAGTCGCCTGAAAATAATCCGATTGCGCCGGCAGAATGCCGCCAAGTCCGGGTCCGCCGCGCATAATGTTCAAAATCACACAGGGGAGATGTGCGCCGGCCATGTACGAAATCGCTTCCTGCATAAGCGAGATTCCGGGACTCGATGACGACGTGAACACCCGCTTGCCGGTCGATGCGGCACCGAAGAGAATATTGCCGACCGCGACTTCGCTTTCGGCTTGCAGGAAGACGCCGCCGACTTCGGGCATACGCTTAGCGAGATATTCGGCTACTTCCGTTTGAGGTGTGATGGGGTAACAGAAGTAATTGTTCGCACCGGCGCGGATCGCGGCTTCGGCGATTGCTTCGTTACCTTTCATCAATACTTTTGACATGCTCACGCCTCAATATTCAAAAAGCGAAAAGACGGTTCCGTGGGCCTTAACAGTTATGGCCGCGTCGGGGCAGGTGACCGCACAAATGGTACAGCCGATGCACCGCGACGGATCGTGCATCTGCGCGTAGAAATAACCGCGCAAGGTAATGTCCTTGGACATCGAGAGTATTTTCTGAGGACAGGCCCGCACACACAACTCGCACCCTTTGCAGTGATTCTTGTCGATGACAATGCCGGGCATTTCTATATGCCTCGCTTTCGGGTCATCGACGTCGGTGCGGGTGAGTGTGTCTCCCACGGTTTCAACAGTTCGCGATCCAGCGGGAGGATCGGGTAGCAATCACCAAAGGCTCGCGAAACTTCGGTGCACATAGATTCAAGAGCGCTGACAAAGATCAGGGGAAGTTTGCGTGCGTCGGCAACCAGCTGTGCGACCTTGACACCGTCGATCACGATTTGCGCTGTAGTTTCAGTCGTCAAGTGGGTATTGGAAATGAGCCCGGTGACTTTAAGGCGCGAGGCCTCTTCGATCTCAGCCATCACTTTAAGCGAACCGTCGACATCGGCGGTAAACGGCCGACGAGCATTGTGCACGAAGTACAGCTCGAACGGTCCGGTGTGGAAAGCATCTGACAATGAACTCAACACCCGGGCGCCCAAATCATCGCCGCCGACATCGAGCACTAATCGATGCTGACGTCGCTCAATTGCCGTTCTAATTTCAGGAATAATAATGGGAAGATCGGCGTACTTTTGAGCACCCGGCGGAACGAGGGACTTGATCCCGAGCTTATCCAGTGTTTCCGCCGCTTCGCGAGATCGAAAATATGGATTGATAATGTCGAGGTCGGCGATCGCGACCGGAAGGCCTTTTGACTTTGATAAATGCCGCGCCAGATTGACTGAAACTTCGGACTTCCCGCTTCCGAACCCGCCGACAACGACAATAAGGGAGGAAGTCAACTGGGGAGTTTTGTAAGTTTCCTCACCCATCCTGGGTGCGGCGGCGTTCATACTAACTTCCTATCTTTCCGACAGTTACGCGGTCAGTCGGGCTTTCGCAGCGCGAAAGCGGTTTTAATTTGTCCTGTTAGAATATCGCCAGATTTGTCTGCCAAGTCAAGGGCAATTGTGAAAAAAATAACGAAATAGACGTTGTTGACTTGTACGCATTGCGGCAATATCCTGTTGGCGAGTATGAGGTTATATACAATGGTTGATAAGCGGATTGAGCAGGTGTTTGCTCCCGAAAGGGGAAACAAGCGGAATTTGCGATCGGAGATTCTGAGACTATTCTCTGTGATCGGAGCGATCACGATTTGTTTTGGTGTCGCCTGCCAGAAAGAGGACAAACCCTCATCAGAGCCGACCAAAGTCTCCGACAACCGGTTTGCCAACTGGAAGACATACTCTTCGCAAAATATCAAGATCATCTATCCGGCTGGTCATCCGCAGGAGAGCACGCTTGGCGATATGGTGAATGCATATCAGTATCTATTCCGAAAATTGAACGAAACGCTTGGTATGCCGCCGGTCACAGACACGATCACGGTCTACTATTACACCGGTTACGGTCAGGGAAGGGAACTGACCGGGCAGGAGTACCCATTTGCCGATTCTTCGGGGATCCACTTTTGGCTGCCAAGTTTCTACGGTCCCACCATGGTGCAGTACTTACTGCCACGCTGGGCGCCTGAGCCACCGCGACAGAAATTTTTGAAACACGGGCTGATATCACTGTTCGATCTTTCAGGCCAGAAGTACCATGAAACGACTATCGGGTACAAAAACACCGGCTATTTCATTTCGCTCGATAGTCTTTCACGCGATACGTCTACCAACTCCACAACCGAGCGGTATCAGTCAGGTGAGGCGGCGTCGTTTTGTGCGTTTATCATTGGCCAATATGGCCCGGAGACGCTCAGGGAATTGTATCTGTGTCCGCAGTCGTTCGACGCCTGTGTGCGGCAGACGATGATGATGTCGGTCGATACGCTCGAATCGATGTGGATGAGCTATGTGCGATTGAATGTGCCGAAAGATTCACTGCGCGATTCGACTACGAAGCAATAGAACATAGAGGGCGACATGTCCGAAGAAAAATGGAAAACGGCGATTACCGAAATCGGTCCCGGCAAGATCAATGTCCGCGGATACGCCATTGCCGATATCATGCAAAACCTGTCTTACGCCGAGGCAGTCTATCTCATCCTGAAGGGTGAACGACCGACCCCGGCCGAAGCGGCATTAATGAACGCAATATTGGTGTCATCAATTGACCACGGGGCCTCGCCGCCGTCGGTGCTGGGCACACGCACAGTCTTATCGGGCGGAAATTCTTTGAACGCGGCAGTTGCTGGCGGTGTGCTAGTGATTGGCGACACACACGGCGGCGCGATTGAACAGTCGGCGCGGATATTGCAAGATTTTGTCAAGAAGCGCATTGAAGGCGATACTTGGGAGCAGACCGCCGACAAACTGATCGACTGGCTCAATGCTCAAAATAGGCGGATGCCCGGCCTTGGTCATCGGCTTCACAAAATAGATCCGCGCACCAACAAGCTCTTTGAGATTGCAGCGAAGCACGGCTACTCCGGCTCACACATTGAGCTGGTTCGCGCACTCGAAAAGGCGTTTGAGAAACGAACCGGCAAAGCTCTTCCGATCAATGTCGACGGCGCCATTGCGGCGGTCATTTCCGATATGGGTTTCGATTGGCGGCTTGGCAAAGGGTTCTTCATCATCTCGCGGGTGCCGGGGCTGATCGCGCACGCCTACGAGGAGATGACGCGCGAAAAACCGATGCGTCCGCTCGGCCCGCCGCCGTATGAGTATGACGGGCCCGCCGAACGAAAGCTGTAACTCGTGGACCTGATCAAAGCCAAAATCGATCAGGCCACCGGCCTTCTGAAAGAGTTCGACATCGACTGTTGGATCATCTTCGTTCGCGAAACCTCAATGATGGCCGATCCGGTCATGCCGCTTCTGGTCGGCAAAGATGTCACCTGGCAGTCGTTTTTCATCTTCACGAAATCCGGTGAGGCAATTGCCCTCGTGGGCAATTTCGATGAAGCTCTCTTTTCCAAGTCCGGTCATTTCACAAAGGTTATTCCATACACGCAGGGGGTAGGAAAGGACTTCAGCGAGTTGATCTCAAAGCTCGATCCAAAGTCTATTGCCCTCAATTATTCTATCGACGACACGAGTTCCGACGGTCTCACCCACGGCATGTATCTGCAATTGTGCGAGTACTTGAAGGGCACGGATTTCCCCAACCGATTTGTTACGTCGCTTCCTATATGTTCGCGAATTAGGAGTCGGAAATTGCCCGAAGAGGTCGCGCTGTTATCGTCAGCCGCGGTCGACGCCTCAGCCGTATGGGATCAGCTGGTTCCGCAAATCAAAGTGGGCATGAGCGAAATTGAAATTGGGGCGCTTGTCGACCGATTGATAGCGGCAACCGGCGGTACGCCGTCGTTCCCGACAATTGTAAATGCAGGAGATAAGTCCGATGCAGGCCACGGGCGTCCTACCGAGGCCAAACTCGCGCAGGGAGATCTTCTACATATAGATTTCGGCATTCTGAAGAATCACTATTGCTCAGACATTCAGCGCCTCGCCTATTTTCGCAACCGCGGCGATTCCGAACCGCCCGACACGCTGATCGAGGCCTTCAACTGTGTGCGAGATATCATCACTGAAACCGGCAAGGCCTGCCGACCGGGAGTCAAAGGACACGAAGTCGATGCGCTCGCGCGAAGGTTGCTTCTCGACAACGGATACGAAGAGTATCAACATGCCCTTGGGCATCAGCTCGGACGAAGCGTGCACGACGGCGGCGCGATACTCGGCCCGCAGTGGGAACGCTACGGCAACACGCCGAACATTCCACTTGAAGAAGGCAATGTTTTCACACTGGAACTCGAAATCATGCTGCCGTCGATCGGCTGTGTCGGGCTCGAAGAAGACATGGTTGTCACCAAAGACGGTGCACACTTCCTGGGTCCTCGGCAAACCGAGCTGATCCTACTCTGAACTCCGCTCAGACTTCACGTCTGGTTCGGCATCCTCGCCAAAGATTAACGACTTGAACCGCTGATAGGCGAATGACACGCCGAGCAATATCACGCCCAGTCCGATAAAGGACAGAATCCGATACAGGCCGGTGAGGAATGTCAAGTCGCGCAGGAATATCTTCAATATGGTAATCCCGAATAAAGCGAATGCTGCCAATCGCAGCGGTCGCTTTCGTTTCCAAATGCCGAGAGTCATCATGATCACAGAATAGGCAAGCCACACCGCCGAAAGCGCGAGTTGCTGGCTGTTCTGAATTGATTTCAATCGCTCCGTGGTGAGTCCGTCGCCGGCGTGGCTGATCGCCAAGGTCCGGTCGAAAAAGTCCCAAACTTCCACCGTCAGGAAGTACAAGCCGATTGCCCACAAACTAACCTGCATCACCCGGAGAACCGAGGCGAACCAAGTGATGTGATCTTGACCTTGTGCGACCAAGCGATGTGTCCAGAGCAGTGTGATTGACACGATTACAAGAACGATGGCGCGGAAATTGAAGAACAACTGGAAATTGTCAGCCGGTGAAAACGACCATCCGACGGCCAATGCCCAGATGGTGCCGAGTGCCAGAATCAGAAACCCGGTGACTACCAGCACCTGGCCCCGCGCCCGAACGCCGATGGTGATGAGCACAGCCGATAACACCGTCCACGTAAGGGACATCATCAGATGTTTGGTCAGCTGGAATGACGCCGCCATCGGCGGTTCTCCGCTGACTGCGGCAAGGTGACGGAAGTAATCGAGGGTTTCGTACGTCGTAAGTAAAAACAGCAGCAGACACCAGGCGCCGGTCAGGCCAATGTACGCGCTTTGCCCAAATCCAATTTGGATTGACGCACTGTCCTTCGAGTATGTCTTAGCCAGAAGGGATGCTGCAAAAATCACGATCCCGACGGTTAAAGTGACGATTGTACGGTAGTTGACTATGAGCGCAAAGTTGCGCGCCGGTTCAAAGACTGCCCCCCGGGATAGCGCAAAACAAAACGCCAAGGCCACTAATATGAATCCGGATACCAGAACAACTCGCATGCGTGCGAAGAATCCGACCGCCAAGAGCGCCGCCGCCGTTATGGTCCACACAAGCGAAAGGGTGAGCAATCTGGTCTGTTCGGGTGAGGTCGAAACCGCCAGGAATTCGTCGATCGCACTCAGGTGCCGGAAATAATCGAGAGTCTCGCATGTCCCGAGCGCGAAAATTACAAAACACCAACCGGCGGTGAGGAATTCCCGGATATATGAGACATCAGTCTTGCCGGACCGGTCCACGAAAATATCCTGCAAGCGAGAAGAATACTTTGCCGCCACGAAGTAGACGAGCCCGATCACAATCCATACGGTCGCCCTATAGTTGAACAGAAGCGAAAACGCTTTATCCGGATCGTATTGCATCCCGGCCCCGAGAGCGAAGGCCAGAGCCATCACCAGTATACCCAACCCCCAGAGGGTGATCACCCGATCTCTCACGAAATATGCCGCTGAAAGCAGGACCGCGGCAACGAATGTCCACGCGAGCGCCACTGTCAGATTTCGAGTCAGCTCAAATCCGGTCTGAAGCGGAAGTGCCCGCTCGTTTATGGCCAGGCATCTGAAATAGTCCAGTGTTTCAACAGTGGCCAGGCCAAAGAATGCAGTGCACCAGACAACGCTCATCGCGATTTGGATAGGCACAGCAAAACCGTCCTCGACTTTGACCAACCACCTGCGGCATATAATTGCGGTAGCGATCAGCGAGACAATCGCCAACCCCCGAGCGTTAAAGATAAGTGTGAAGGATGATATGTTACCCAGATGCGCGAAGCCGGGGACAAGAATAAGACGCGCCGCGACGAGGACGACAAGCGCCGCCACGGCATACCGTGTCACTCGGTCGTCCCACTTTTTACTGACCCAGGCAAGGGCCACGCACTCACCGCACACCGCTACGACTTGCTCATAGTCGCTGAAGTTGATCATGGTTGCCGCGATCAGAAGTGCTATCGCGTACAGTGTGTATGCCGACAGTATGTAGGAATCCTCCGACTTGCGCGCGCTGAGCGTGAGTCGGACTGCAGCGTATAGGCCCGCGATTCCCAGGACCACAGCCGCGAGCGAATGCCGGTAGCCATCATACAACGCGAAGTAAAGAGCCGCGAAGGTGAGGGCCGCGACCAGCACCGATAGAAAGCGCTGCGGCTCCGACTTGGCTTTGCCGCGCCACGAAGCCAAGAACTCCGAACCGAAGAAAACGATCCAGTAGGCAACAATCGCGACGGTAGCGGTTGTGGCCTTGGTCTGATCGTAGTAATTGTAGAACCAGCCGGTGTATAGGATGGTGGTCCCGCCGAGATTCAGGTAATCCAGAAGCGACCAGGCGGGACGGTACAGAGAAATACCGCTGATCCCCGCGGCAAACAAAGCGAGATACACCAGAAAACCGTAGTCATTGACAACGTTCGATCGCAAAAGGTATGGCGTCAGAAAACCGCCGATCCAACCGAGCAATCCGATGGCTATGGAATCGTGTCGCAGCCCTCGCCAGATCGCGACCGCTGTTACGACGCTCATTCCCACGAATGCTGTTTGTTGAGAGACTAAACTGTAATAATTGAACGACGCGTACATTGACAGATACAGAATCGAAATTCCGGCGCCTATGATTCCTTGTGAGAAAATCTTGTAGGTGCGCGCGTGCATCACCTTGCCGTACCAGAGCAGGCCGGCCCCTGCTGTCAATCCCATCAGTACGCGAAGGGCCGGAGATATCCAGTTGTTGTCGAAGGCGTATTTCAGAAAGAACCCCATACCAATGATGATGGCAAGGGCTCCGATGCGATTGAGGAGTTTCCCGCCGACAATGGCTTCCCACTCCCGTTGCGTCTTGCCCGGCTTTCGAGGGGACTTTTCAGAGGAGAATTCTCTGGAGAATTGTTCAAAGCTCCCGACCCCACGTTCATGCTCGACTCTTTGGGGAGCGGGCTGTTTAGCCGCGGGGGCGCTTTGATGAGGCGGCAGCACCTGCGGCGGTGGTGCCTCAGCGCGCTGTGGCTGTGTGGGGGCCGGCGCCGGCGGTACGTCTGGATGCGGCGGCAGAGACAACGGCACAGCTGGAGGTGGGGGAGGAGGAGGCGGCGCTGTCGGTCGAGCGACGTGTGGCGGGTGAAGGGCCTGATCGACTGACAGTGTCGGAGTAGTTTGAGCCGATGTCTGCCTTCGCTGTAGATTCCCGGTGCGGAGTGCATCTACGTCCGACTCAAGCATTTCGATTCGTCGGCGAAGTTCGCTCACCTTGACAATCAAGTATATGACTCCGGCCGGAACGGCCAGGATGATGCATGCGATAATCAGGTATTCCACGAAGTCCTCCCGACAGGGTATTGCCGCACCCCTGTCACATTGAGCAAAGAGAAGTTACAGCATAATCATGGGCCAAAGAATCGTCAACCACCAAATTACCGTGAAGGTTGGTGGGGAGAACACCCGCATGCGGTTGGGAATTGACCTTGTCGTTGGCACGCTGACTGACTAATATGGGCCATCGGTTTGTCGCAACCTTGTTCAGGATCAAAAGCACCGAAGGAGTCGCTCATGTCGGAACACGAGTTCGTTCCACTTTCTACCTATCAGGAATATCCGGTCGATGAGATGCTGGCGCGGTCGGGAAGTTTCTATGACGAAATGCGGCGACGCCGATCCATTCGCCATTTCTCAGACCGTTCGGTGGACCGAAAGGTGATCGAAAGTTGTCTATCAGCGGCCGGTACGGCTCCTTCGGGCGCAAATATGCAGCCCTGGCACTTTGTGGTAGTGTCTGATCCGGAGGTCAAAAAGAAAATTCGGGTTGCCGCCGAAGAGGTCGAACGGGAATTCTATTCCCGAAGGGCGTCGGCGCAATGGCTGTCCGCTCTGGAGCCGCTGGGGACAAATTGGGAGAAGCCGTTCTTAGAACGAGCGCCGTATCTCATTGCCATTTTCACTCAAAAACACACCGTGAGCCAGTCGGGCGAGGTAGTTAATCATTATTACATACACGAATCGGTTGGGATCGCCACCGGCATGCTGATCACCGCCCTCCACCACTGCGGACTGTGCTGCCTGACCCACACACCGCACCCCATGCGGTTCTTGAATCAAGTCCTCAACCGCCCCGGTCATGAGTCACCTTTTCTCCTGCTGGTAGTCGGCTACCCGGACGACGATGTCAAAGTTCCGATAATCTCGAAGAAGGCACTGCCGGAGATCGCGACATTCATTTGACCGATGCGGAGTCATCGGGGAAGAAGACGGTGGGCCGGCCGGGTCGGCGTAATGGTGCCAAGCACACTTTTTTATTGCGTGGAGATTTAACAAATCGGTAGAATAAGACCCGTCGTGCGCAAGTGCGCGCCGATAACGACATTCCTACAGGGAATGTGTTTCACCACATCAGGAGGTACGTTATGGCGAAAGGCAAATCCAAGCCGGCCAAGGAAAAAAAGAAACCGAAAAAGAAATAACTTTTCTGGTTTCAAATTTGATTCCAAAGAACGGGTCGCTCCACCAGCGGCCCGTTTGTTGTTCTGTGAAGCGACTCTTCCAGGTATTCAAGTACCCCTCATCCGGCCTTCGGCCACCTTCTCCCAGAGGGAGAAGGATATATGCTTACCACTTCTGAATTATTCGAAACGAATTCCTCTCCCTTTGGGAGAGGATGTCACGGAGTGACAGGTGAGGGGTTATGCCTCATCGTTGATCCGCCCGTTTGCGCGCCGAGCCGGAATCGTCGGTTTCAAGCGAAAAGGGAGTGAAATTGGTCTTCCAGTCGTAGTAATCTTCGGCTTCAATTCTTTTGAGGAATCCGACAATCTTGTAGGTGAACGGGGTCGCGATAGTCTCCCAAAGGACTTTGAGGCCGTAGTTGCCGAGCATGACGCTTATGACATTCTCCGGCGACCAGACTCCCCAAAATGCAGCAGGGTAGAAAATCAGTGAGTCGATGCCTTCGCCGACAATTGTGGAGCCGATCGTGCGCATCCAGAGCCAGCGTCCTTTGGTGGCGATTTTCATTTTAGCCAACACATACGAATTGCAGAACTCGCCGGCGGTGTAGGCCATGATCGAGGCGATCACAATGCGCGGGGTTGAGCCGAAGACAAACTCCATCTGCTCCTGTCCGACCCAACCCGGAGCCGGCGGAAGAGAGAGGACAATTTGAGCCATGAGGGTCGTAAACACGAGTGACCCGAATCCGGCCCAGACTACTTTACGGGCGCGAGTGTAGCCGTAGACCTCGGTCAAGATATCGCCGAAGAGATAGCTGATGGGGAAAAAGAGAATCCCTGCGCCGAACTTCTGTCCGCCGACTTCCCAGATTTTGATCGCGCCGATGAAATTGGAGCAGATCAGCACAGTGACAAACAGCGCCATGATCAGGTCGTAGTATTTGTACCCGTGGCGGTCGAGAAGTTTGGGTTGGGGTGTGGAGGTCACACCGAGAATGTAGACAATATGGAGCG
>CAYVWS010000018.1:0-27294 GCA_964455535.1 uncultured Ignavibacteriales bacterium
TGACAGTCTGGGCGCTGTATCATCAAGTGTCCGCGCCGGCGTACTTGTTGGCAATAGGTGTGGTCATTGGCGGCATTTTGCAATTGCTGGTGCAGGTGCCATCGCTGTGGCGAATCGGGTACAGGTTCAAACTCAGTTTCAAGTTCGCTGATCCGGCCTTTCGGAAGATGGTGAAATTGATCACGCCGATGGTGGTGGGGCTATCGGCTTCGCGGGTCAATATTCTGGTCAGCACATTGCTGGCGTCGTTCATGGTTGAAGGGGCGATTTCGTATCTGAATTATTCGTACAGGTTGATGCACTTCCCGCTCGGAGTATTTGCGGTGGCGCTTGGGACTGTGGCGTTGACCAAGGCATCCGAGCAGGTGGCGCGAAATGATATGGCAGGGCTGTCGGATACATTCACCGAAGCGTTCAATCTGAATATGCTGCTGATTGTACCGTCGGCGGTGTTCTTTGTCTTTTTCGCCGGGGATTTTGTGGGGTTGGCCTATCGGTACGGGAAGTTTTCGCAGATCGATACCGACAATACCGCGCTGTCGCTCATTCACTATTCGTACGGACTAATCGGATTCGCGGCGGTGCGGGTGATTGTCCCGGTCTACTATGCGCTGACTGATTCCAAACTGCCGATGAAGGCCTCGCTGATTGCGGTCGGGGCGAATATCGCGCTCTATTGGCCGCTGGTCAAACTACTCGACTTTGCAGGTCTGGCGGCGGCGACATCGGTGGCGGGGATAATCAACGCCGGAATTCTCATCTGGTTCCTACCGTCGCGCGGTGTGCCAGTGCCGTTTGCGAAGCTCACGGTAGACTTTTGCAAAATAGCGGTAGCCGCAACGATTGCATTTGCGGTCGCCCGATTCCTGCAGTTTGAAATTGTGGCTCCGCACGGACTCCTGGCGCGGCTGGTCAATTTGTGCGGCGCGCTTTTTGTCGCGGCAATTTTGTATGGAGCGTTGTGCTACGCGACGGGTGTCAAAGAGCTGCGCAAACTGCTTTCGCGAATCACAGGCAGGCGAACCAAAGGATAGGGGATGACGCGCAGATATCCGGCGCTTCCATTTCTGGCAGCCGTGATCATCGGCATTGTGACCGCCGACCTGCTGGCGGCGCCCAGCTGGATATTTCTCTCGATTGGATTTGCGGCGATTTTGGTGGCGCTGGCGCTTTGGGCAAAGGGCAAGACAGTCGGGGCGGTGGCGTTGACGGTAGTCGGCATCGGGGCGTTGGCCGGGTGTCACTATGCGATTCGATATCTGGAGCGGGGGCCGCATCATGTCGCGAATAATGTCACGTCAAAAAAGATAACCCGGGTGTTCGGACGGATTGCCGACTGGCCCGATTTGCGCACCGATCACACCGACTATGTAGTGGCGGTCGATTCTGTTGTCACCGATCAATTGCGACGAGTGGATGGGCGGATTTTACTTCGAGTGACTGATACAACCACGGCCCTGCAACGAGGGGATCGTGTTGAATTTTACGGCCGAGTGTATCTGAACGAACTGCATCCCGAAGATGAGCACAGTACGGCGCGACGGATGCGTCTGCGCGAAATCTGCGGCGCAGTCTATTTGCCGACGCTTCTGAATGTGCGGGTAGACCGACGGCCGGAGGTCGGGCTTTTCGCCGTTGTCGATCGGGTGCGAATTTGGATATTGAATGTATTTGAACAGTCGCTTTCACCTGAGTCAGCGGCGATGGCGAGCGGTTTTCTGTTGGGTGAAACGCGAAATATCTCGCCGAAAGTGTACGGGATGTTTCGCGACAGCGGGACATTGCATGTGCTGGCAGTCTCCGGCTCAAATGTTGCGCTCGTTCTGTTATTTGTGTTAGTGGCGTTGCGACCGTTCGGAGTCAAACAACCGTGGCGCGGTGGCGCACTCTTGGCGGCGATACTGATTTTCGCGCTGCTGTCGTATTCGCAGCCGTCGGTGATACGGGCCTCGGTGATGGCGGCATTTGTGGTGTTGGCCGGGATGCTGGGGCGAGAATACGATCTCAACCATATCGTTTCATTGTCGGTGCTCGTGATTTTGGCGGTGGCGCCGTCGCAGTTGTTCGATGTCGGTTTCCAATTGTCGGTCGTCACGGCCTGGGGGCTGGTACTCTTAGTGAAGCCGCTTTCGGATTTGTTCGGAAAGTGGCACAACAAATATTGGTATCGGTGGCTGGTCTTCCCGATCATGATTTCAGTTATCGCGCAGATTTGTTCTGCGCCACTGATCGCCTATTACTTCGGTAAAGTGCCGCTGGTGTCGGTACCAGCCAATCTGGTGATCGTGCCGCTAACTTCGATCGCGGTGATCGGCTTAATGGGCGTTTTAGCCGCGTATCTAATTCTGCCGATACTCGGATTGTTTCTGGGAACGCTTATTGATCCAATTCTTAGATTTCTTGTCCTGGCGCTTCAGTGGTTTCAGCAATGGCAATGGACTTCGGTTGAAACCGGCCCGCTCTCGAATGTGCCTTTAGCGAAGTTGTGGATATTCGCCTACTTCATACTGGTGGTGCTTGCGATTTTCGGGCTCGGCCGGAAATGGGCGCGACGCTGGGCGATTATCGGAGTGGCGCTGGCGATCAATGCAGTTTTAGCAACGCTTGTCTTCATGCAGCCGACGCAGGCGCCGCAGATTCGGTTTACATCGCTGCCCGGCGGAATAATCGCCCTGGTGGACCAACCGGGAGAATACACCGCCGATATGATCATTGCGTCGGGTCGGGTGCGCATAGACGATGTCGATGCCCGGCTGATTCAGCCGGTCCTCGACCTGAATCGAATCAAGAAACTTCGCCACCTGTACGTGCTCTATGCCACGTTCGATGTCATTGACGATTTGCTGCGAATTGCCATCGCCAATCAGTGCGCTCACGTGTATGTAGCCGAAGGCAACCGGGCCGGTTTCGAGGACTATCTGACGTATCACCCGGAAATGACTTCGCCGCCCATAACATACTTCGGGGGAGAGGCATCGGCCGATTTTGGGATCGGATATCGATTGAGCGAAAACCGTATAGACTTAGCCACCCGTCACCGGCAGTTTGTCTTCTGTTCGGGCACGGAGTCAATCGAGGAGTCCGTCGCGGCTGGAGAGGCCGCTGATCTCACTCTCATTGTTGCCAATCGCTGGAATCCGACGCCGCAAGACTGGATCGCGCTGCGGCGCAAAGGGGTCAGCCGGATCATCTGTTCAAGAATTGAACAACTTCCGGTAGAAGCCGACGACGCATCCGGACCGGACGACGTCGACCTTGTCCTGCCGGAGTTTACCGTCGATTTGTACCGCACCGGACCGTATCGTTTACCGCTTTAGTCCAAATTTACTTTCGGTTTTCCAAAGATTTGCGCCGGGGGGAGCATTAAGAATTTTCCCACTCCTCCCGATATAAGAATCGAATAACTCTCGATGGCGTAAGTTGTGTTGTGAAACAGGACTAAAGGATGAGACATGAGCTTATCGGGTAATCTCAAGACGGTATCATTTCCGGATATTCTCCAGCTTCTGGCATCCGGGAAGAAGTCCGGCATATTGGAATGTCGCACGGCGACACGGCAAAAAGAAGTGGCGTTCAAGGACGGAAATATTGTCTACGCGTCTTCGGTGAACAGCTCCGAGGATCTCCTGGGCAATATGCTCCTCAAGCGGGGGAAGATATCCAAGGCGGATCTTGATCGCGCGATTGCGCTGCACAAACAGACCGGGCGTCAGCTCGGCACGACGTTGATCGACATGAATTTGTTCGACAAGGACGAAGTCGGCCAGTGCCTCAAGATGCAGATCGAAGAGATCGTCTACAATCTGTTTTCGTGGCACGAAGGAGATTTCATCTTCCACGAAGGCGCCCAGCCGAAAAATGCGCCGTTCCTGATCGAATTGCCGACGATGAGCGTGATCATGGAAGGAACGCGGCGCATCGACGAGTGGCTCGAAATTCAGAAAGTACTTCCGCCTGATGATATGATGCTGGCGATCGCGAAATCGCCCAAGGTGAACCGCGAGGAGCTGACCATTTCCGTTGATGAATTCAGAATGCTGGCTTTGATCGACGGTGAACGCGATCTGACCGAGCTTATCGAACTTTCACCGATGGGAGAATTTGTCACTTGCCGGTCGCTTTATCGCCTTATTGTCAACGGTCTGATTGAAGTGGTCGGTCGTCGCGAAGCGCCGGTAGCCCAGCCGGAGGACGAAGAAGCGATCATGATTGCCGTGCTGTTCCATCTGTACAACAAGTGCTTTCGTCAGATTCGAACGCACGTCGAGGGGTATCTGGGCGAGAACAACACGCGCTTTGTCACTTTTGCGGCCCAGTATCGCAATGGCTTGGGTAACTATTTTCCGGGGATGGAGGCAGGCGAGGCCAACGGTCCGACGCTGGACCGATTCATGGCCGCAGTCAAACAACTCCCGGCTGAAACCCGCTTTTTCACGGTGATGAACAGTTTGGACAAGATGCTTTCCGAGCAGCTGGTCTATGTCTATCAGCTTTTGGGCGACGGACCATATCGCGACACCGTTGCTCGCGTGAAAAAGGAAATCGCCGAACCGCTGCAGTTGCGTCGGGAACTGACCAAACGGTATGGACTTGAAGATGCGTTTTACTCGACACTCAAACGCGCAGATAAAGTAGTACGGATAGTAAGAGGTTAATGGTCATGAAATCACGATTTGCCCTGGCGGCGACAGCCGTCACGTTGCTGGCGACTTCCGCTCACGCTAATGAAGTAGCGGTGATTGCCAATCCGCCGACCTTTTTCACATTTGCGATTTTCGCCGGCGCCTGTGCCTGCATCGCCGTCTGCTTTCAGGTGTTGATGCTGGTCCGCGGCGGCCAATTGAGCCGCAGCTGGCAGTTATTCCTGGCCGGGTTTTCGGTCCTGGCAGTAAGCCAGCTTGGAATGATTCTCCACGCTTTTGGCGTCATTTCGCTTCCGAGCTGGTTGGTCCCCACCCTGATGGTGGCGATGGCCGGAGTCTTCTTTTGGGGACTGTACGAGACCAAAAGGATGCTGAGCTGAGCGGTAAATTAAGTTGACATAAGTGTAAGACAGGCATATTATTGCGCCACTCTTTACTTTACGGAAACGTAACCACTTATGCGAAAGTCTGTTAGGCAGGTATCACGATGACCGCTGTTGTAGAACTTGACGACCGGATTGAGAAGTGCCAAAAGCTTCTCGATACAGACCCCAATTCCCAAATCTTTGCGGCTTTGGCTGAGGCCTATCGCAAACGGGGGGAGTTGGACAAGGCGTTTCGTGTCTGTCAGGGTGGCCTGAAGGTACATCCGTCGTATGCCTCGGCGCATGTGGTGATGGCCAAGATCAATCTTGACCGGGGATTGTATGACTGGGCGGAAGCCGAGATTCGCAAGGCGATTGAGATCGAAGGCGCGACGCGCGTGACCGAATTGCTGCTGGCTGAAGTGCAGTTGTACCGCGGCGACTTTGAAGCCGCCACCAGATTGCTGCGCAAGCTGGCGTCGGCCGATCCGGGGAATGAGCATATACTGAAACTTCTCGATATCGCCAAGAAGCTCCCCGCCGAGCAGGCCAAAGCGATGACAGCCAGCGGCCGTGTGCAGGTCATGCCACAGGCCGAAGTACTGCCGAAGCCGGAAGTGGCTACCATGTCTACCAAGGAAATACTTGAGCAGGCAATGTCGATACCGCATCTGAGCGGGGGATTGTTTGTCAATTCTGAAGGATTGGTCACCGATTCCGAGTGGAGCTTACAACTTGATCCGACTGTCTGCAGCGCCACGTTTGCCGAGGTTCATCAGTTTCTCACGCAGGAGCTGGTCAAGGCATCGTTCGGAAAAGTTCAGACATTGCTCATTGAGACCGGTGACCCGGTCTTTTATCTGATTCGAGTGGCGCGCGGGATGTTCATCTTTCAGGGGACAGCGGGAATCAATCTCGGAACACTGCGTATGCGGATGGCGAGTCTGATGGAGAAGTACGATTCCGTACGTTGAAAGGAAGCCCATGGAATCATCGCAAAAGAAATTGCTGTATGTCGCAGTCGCGGCGATTTTGACGCTCGCGGTCGAGCTGTGGATATTTCCGAAAATGTTCGGGCTGCCGCTTCTGAAAGTGTCGTGGCAGTATTTCTTCTATGAATTTGTTTTTTACGGCGTGGTGGCGGTGGCCGCTTTCGGCGCGCGTACGATTTTGTCGACGCTCAAGGCCGCTCTCACGGCGTTTGGATTTCGCATGCTGTTAAGCGCCGTGTTCGGCGTGATTACCTCGACGTTCTATTCGATGGATTTTGAGATTTCGCTGAAGCTGGCGTTGCTCAGCTATTTCCCGGGAGTGGCACTGCAGGTGCTTCTGACTCCGGTGATGTGCTGGCCGATGCTTTCGGCGTTCAAGGATAATCGCCGTCGGGCCATGCCGGTGACGCGCGTCGAGCGCGAGCCGGAGATTGTCACGCCCGCCCCCCGGACGCCTTTCCCGAGTACGACCGTGCGCGAACGGGCAACGACAGTCGAGAATCTGACTCCTCGCACCGAGACCCCATCACAGACGGAGGCACCGTTTATGCCGATGCGTCAACGAACTGAAAGCAAACCGGTACTGGCTGCCGGAGACATGAACGGCTTCGAGCGATCGGTTCGGTACGTTGCCGAGCATAGCTCGGTGCTGTACGCGGCGGTGGTCGATCACGAGGGCCTGTTGCTGGCCAACTTTCACCGGGCCAAGATTGAACCCGAAGATATGGCGCCGCTGGCGGTGATGTTCTTCGAGTGGAACAAAGCGGTACTGGACAAGGGCGGACTTGGTCCGGCCGAAAAAATCGACATTACTTTGCGCGACAAGCGGCTCATCCTCGGTCGCGTCGATTCCTGGTGTCTGATGGTGTTCGCGGAACGTCAGGCGGACGATCTGCTCAACATCCGGATCACGCAGGGAATGGATATGCTGAGAAAATTCACGGCGGAACGATATACATCGGGTCAGCAGGCCCAGATGGAGAAAGCGTATGTATGAAGTACTGAGCGAACTGAACAAGACTCCGGGAATAACGGGGTCGATGGTAGTCGGCAATGACGGCATCGTGATCGCGTCGGATATCGGCACCACGATGGAAGGCGAGACGGTCGGCGCGCTGGCGGCCTCGATAACGACGACGATTCAGAAGTCGCTGACGCGGCTCAATTCGCGTCCGTTGTCGCAGGTGACGATCGAGGCCGATGACGCCAAGTTGTTTTTCAGCGATGCCGGGATCGGCATTCTGGTTGTGACCACTGAAAAGCAGGTCAACATCGGGTTGGTCCGGCTTGAAATCAAAAACGCGATCGGTCGCATACGCGCGGCCTGCTGATGCGACACCAGTAGAACAGGAAGACGCCAATGGTATCGATTAATTATTCGGCGCGCGAGGTCTGCTGTAAGATTGTCTATTACGGCCCGGGTCTGTCGGGCAAGACAACCAATCTTCAGTATGTCCACGCCAAAGTTCCGCAAAATTCGCGCGGGAAGCTGATCTCGCTGGCCACCGAGGCCGATCGTACGCTCTACTTCGACTTTCTCCCGATCAACATCGGGACGATCAACGGTTTTCAAGCGAAGTTTCAGCTGTATACCGTGCCGGGTCAAGTGTATTACAACGCGACGCGTAAGCTGGTGCTTCGCGGCGTTGATGGTCTGGTCTTTGTCGCGGATTCTCAACCCGACAAGATGGATGAGAATATCGAATCGCTGACCAACCTCGAAGAAAATCTGGTGGAGTATGGGTACAACATCGCCGACCTTCCGATGGTCATTCAATTTAATAAGCGCGATCTGCCGGGGGTGATGTCGGTCGAGCACTTGAATGCGAGACTGAATCCGCGCAAGATTCCGTATTTCGAGGCCTCGGCAACTGTCGGCAACGGTGTCTTTGACACGCTGAAGTTGATCATTCGATTGGTGCTTGAAAAGGCAAAGACAAGTCAGACGTCGGCAGTGACGGCGGCCCCTGCGCCGACCCCACGGGCTGTCCCAGTGGTTGAACAGGTCGCAGAACCGGAATATCCGACCGCTCGTCAACCTCAGCCGGTAGCAGCGGGTTTCGATGCGCCGCGTGATGTTCCGTCCGAGCCGTCCTTCGCGCCGGCAGCGGTAGCGCAGGAAACAGTTCGCGAACGCGTGGCGGTCGCGGAGCCGATTTCGTCACGACCGTATCCAGGCACACGGACAGGCGCCGAACCGGAGAAGCGTCCGGCTCCGTCGGTCAGGCCGATGCGGGAGTCATTCGAAGAAGCAGCCGCGCAGGACGAGGCGAGTGACACAGGGGAGACGCCGGTTTCCAGGCCAAGCTTTGAAAAGAGCCGTCATGTCGCACAATCGCCGCATATGGCGCCATCACTGAAGAAACGAAACGAAACCAAGAAGCGCGGATTCTTCAAGCGCTTATTTGGCATCAAATAGCACAGCCGGAGGAGAAGATGTCAGACGATTCGCTCATCATCTACGAAGAAGAAATCACGCGCATCGACGCCTTGATGGCCAAGATGCTCAAGGGAGCGGAAGCCAAGTGCGCTCTTCTGGTTGACAAAGACGGCCATTTGATCACGCGACAAGGGTTCACCCATTCTCTTGACACTACCGCGCTGGCGGCGCTTTTGGCGGGCGCGTTTGCCTCGACCAAAGAGATCGCGCGCCTGGTCGGCGAGCCGGAATTTTCGGTGCTCTTCCATCAGGGAAAGAAAGATCACATTCACATGACGATTGTGGGTGAAAGATCGATTCTGGTGGTCATTTTCGACGACCGGACAACCATCGGCATGGTGCGTCTGTTCGCCAAGGAGACCGCGTCGGAACTGACCAAAGTATTCGAGGAAGTCAAGCAGAAGTCGGCCAGCGGCAAGAAACCCGAACTGACAAAAGAATTTTCCGACGCCGCTCAGTCGAAGCTTGACGACATTTTCCAGGATTAGCTGCGACCACTCCGGCCCAGCGGCATGACGCCGAACCGGAGCGCAGGATCGCACATGTAGGAGCCCGATGTCCGCTGAATTAAGCGCCATACTGGTGCAGGCCGGGAAGATCACTCAGGATCAGGCCGATAAGGCCCTCGCCCTCGCCAAGGATAAAAAGGAAAAGTTCGAGACCGTTCTCGTCCAATTGGGAGCGGTTGCGTCCGAGGACGAGCTTGCCGGTTTTGTCGGCAAGCATCTCAAGATCGGTACGCTTCGCCTTTCCGATATCGAGCTCAATTCCGAAGTCGTCAAGCTGATCCCGCTCGATATCGCCCGCAAATTCAAAGTCATCGCGATTTCGAAGATCAACAAGGTGCTGACGGTCGCGATCAGCGACCCGAACAACATCTACGTTCTCGACGCAATCAAATTTATCACCGGGTGCAATGTTCAGCCGGTGATTTCGCCGGAGCGGGCGATCGAGAAAGCGATCGAGGCCAACTACGGTTCGCAAAACCAATTGACCGAAATGGTCAAGGGGCTTGAGCAGGATGAGACGCTCGAGGTCGTCGAATCCGAAGAGGGGTTGAACGAATCCGACCTGCTGTCGGCGATTCAGGATAAGCCGCTGGTCAAGCTGGTCGACTCGATTATTTCCGAAGCGATTAGAATGGGCGCCTCCGATATTCACTTCGAAATGTACGAAAAGCGGATTCGCGTCCGGTATCGTATCGACGGCGACCTTCGTGAGATGGCGCCGCTGCCGTTTAAGTACCGCGCGGCGATTGTGTCGCGTATTAAGATCATGGCCGATCTGGATATTTCCGAGCGCCGGCTTCCGCAGGACGGCCGTATCAAAGTAAAGACGATGGGCCGCACGGTGGACCTTCGTGTGTCGGTCCTGCCGACTATCTTCGGCGAAAAGGTCGTGATGCGTATTTTGGATCCGACCGCGCTGAAGGTCGATATGACCAAACTCGGATTCCGCCAAGCCGATCTGGAGAAATTCACGCACGGCATTCATCATCCATACGGAATCATTCTTGTTACGGGTCCGACCGGTTCGGGTAAGACGACAACGCTGTATTCGGCGCTGGCGCAGATCAACACGATCGATGTCAATATTATGACCGCCGAAGACCCGGTCGAGTTCAACTTCGAAGGAATCAACCAGGTTGCCGTCAGATCGGAAATCGGGCTGACCTTTGCGTCTTCGCTGCGGTCGTTCTTGCGACAGGACCCTGACATCATCATGGTCGGTGAAATTCGAGACGGCGAAACGGCCGAAATCGCTATCAAAGCGGCGCTCACCGGACACTTGGTTTTTTCGACGCTGCACACCAACGACGCGCCGTCGTCGGTGACTCGTCTGATCGATATGGGGGTGCCGTACTATCTGGTAGCATCAGCGACCAAATTGATCATGGCGCAGCGTATGACCCGCAAAATTTGTCAGGCCTGCAAGCAGGAAGTCAATTTGACTGCCGAGCAGGTAGAAAGTTTGAAAGTCCCGCAGGAACTGCTCAAAGGTATTCGTGCCTTCAGAGGCGTTGGGTGCAATGAATGCAACAACACCGGCAAAGCGGGACGAAGCGGTATTTATGAAGTGATGCCGATATCGCCGGCTATTGAAGCGGCGATATTGCACAAGGCGCCGGACAGTGAACTCCGCCAGTTGGCGCTCTCGGAGGGCATGTTTAGTCTTCGCATGGCCGCCGTGGAAAAGATGCGCAACGGCTTTATCGATCTTGAAGAAGTCTTCGCGGTCACCTCGGCCTGAGGTCGCCGACTTCCGACTCCAGCTTTTCATCGGAACGCTTGACCCGCCAATAGCTTAGGCGGGGAAATCAGCAAATCCCCTATCAAGATTTTTCCGGATTGACCGATAATCAAACAGAGATTCCGTCGGTCGGCGAAGAGGCTGTCCGACGCTGACTTAAGGAGCGTTTCATGGTCACATTGCGGGAATTACTCGAACAAATGGTTTCGATGAATGCGTCGGACTTGCATTTGACAGTCGGCACGCCGCCGGTGGTGCGCGTTGACGGAAAACTCGTCCGGACGAACCACGATGTTCTGACCGCCGAGCAGATCAAGAAGATCGCATACTCGATGCTTAACGAAAAACAGAAAATGAAATTCGAACAGAACTGGGAGCTGGACTTCAGTTTCGGCATCGAGTCGATGAGCCGTTTCCGTGCCAATATGTTCATGCAGCGCGGCTGTGTGGCTGTAGCGCTCCGTCAGATTCCGTACAAAGTTCGCTCGTTCGAAGAGCTTGGTCTGCCCAAAGTCGTGGCGGAGTTCGCGCGTCTGCCCAGAGGTCTGGTCCTTGTGACCGGCCCGACTGGTTCAGGTAAGTCCACCACGCTGGCGGCAGTGATCGACAAAATCAATCGCGAGCGTCCGGTGCATATTATCACCGTCGAAGACCCGATCGAATACCTGCATCGTCATCAGACAGCGGTTATCAACCAGCGCGAAGTGCACTCGGATACGCCGTCGTTTTCATCGGCGCTCAAGTATGCGCTTCGTGAAGACCCCGACGTTGTCCTGATCGGTGAAATGCGCGACCTGGAAACGATTGAGTCGGCGCTGTCGATTTCGGAAACCGGTCACCTTGCCTTCGCCACCCTGCATACAAACTCCGCGGCCGAATCGATCAACCGTATCATCGATGCCTTCCCGGCGAGCCAGCAGGAGCAGGTGAGAGTCTCGCTGTCGTTTTCGCTTCAGGCGATTGTAAGTCAGACCCTGATACCAAAGGTCGGCGGCGGCCGCGTGATGGCGCTTGAGATTCTGATCGTTACGCCCGCCATTCGGGCCATTATCCGCGACGACAAGGTGCATCAGATCTACTCGATGATTCAATCGGGGCAGAAATTCGGTATGAAGACGATGAATCAGTCGCTGGGCGAACTGTATCAGACCGGAAAAATCAGCATCAACGATGCCATGGGATATAGTCATAATCAGCAGGAACTGACTGAAATGCTGCAGCGCCAGAAGGCGCCGGCCTACAGTTGAGAGAATCGATGAGAAAGGAATTTCGTCATGCCAGTTTTTGAGTACAAAGGCAAGACACTCGCAGGCGCTGCGGTTCAGGGTACTATGAAGGCCAAGGACCGGGGTGAGATCGAGCGGTTGCTGCGGCAGAACCGCATCCTGGTTTCATCGATCAATCAGCGGGCGGCTGAAATCGAGATCAAGTTTGGCACCGGCATCAAGCGGCTCGAAGTGTCGCGTTTTACGCGGCAATTCGCGACCATGATCGGCGCCGGTCTGCCGATGGTTCAGTGTCTGGAAATTCTTGCCAACCAGAACGAGAACAAGGAATTCGCCAAAGTCATCAACAAGGTTCGCGACTCGGTGCAGGGCGGAACCACGCTTTCCGAGGCGCTGTCGCGCCACCCGAAGATTTTCGATCAGTTGTACTGCAACATGGTCGAAGCCGGTGAAGTCGGCGGCGCGCTCGATGCGATTCTGCTCCGACTGGCGTCCTATCGCGAAAAGGCCGATCAGTTGATCCGCAAAGTAAAAGGCGCGATGGTCTATCCGTCGGTGATCGTCGTGGTCGCGGTTGGCGTGACGTTTGTCATGTTGACGTTCATCGTGCCGGTGTTCGCCAAGATGTTCAAAGGCGTCGGATCTGAGCTGCCAGCGCCGACTCAGATCGTGATGAATATCTCGGATTTCCTGCGCAATAATCTTCTGTATATGGTCGTCGGTGGTATCGGGGCTCTGATCTTTTTCCTGTACTGGAAACGTACCCCCGCGGGAAGACTCAACTGGGATCGGTTTTTGTTGAGACTGCCAATTCTTGGAACGCTTATCCGCAAGTCCTCGGTGGCCCGGTTCACCCGGACATTGAGCACGCTGCTTTCCTCGGGCGTTTCGATTCTGGAGGCGCTGGAAATCACGGCCAAGACAGCCGGCAACCAGGTGGTCGCCAATGCGATCAACAAGTCGGTGCTGGCAATTGCCGAGGGTGATACGATCACTGGTCCGCTCAAAGAAACGGGTGTATTCCCGCCTATGGTCATTCAGATGATCGGCGTCGGTGAAAAGACCGGCGGTTTGGACGAGATGCTCTCCAAGATCGCCGACTTCTATGATGAAGAAGTAAACGAAGCGGTCAGTGCGCTGACTTCGATTATCGAACCGGTTATTATTGTGTTCATGGGTGTGATCATCGGTGGTATTCTGGTGGCTATGTATCTGCCGATGTTCGACATCATCGGGAAGATCAACTGACGAGTGATCTTCACGGGTACTCCCGGTTCGTCCGGGATTCCGGTTAACTCGACTGCAACGAAGGAACGGCGCCGGCTACGGCGCCGTTTTCTATGATGAAGAAAACATCGACATCGCCCGGTCTCCGCTGGTTTTTGCCGTTCCGGCTGGCTACCTACGTAGTCCTGCTGATTGTGGTGATGTTCTGGCTGCACACGCCGGGGTGGGCGCAGGCGCTGTTTGTCGGATATTCGCTTCTGACCATGGCGATGGCGGCGGCTTCGACGATGAGCGAGCGGGTTCGCAATCGCTGGCTTGTTCCCGCGGCGGTGGCTCTGCAATTTGCCTCCGAACTGGCGATCGAATCGGTCATTGTCTTTTCAACCGGGGATATCAACTCACCGTACTTGGGCCTGTTTCTGCTGACGATTGTGTCGGCGGCGCTCGTATACGAATTGGCCGGCACGCTGGTGATGGCTTCGGCATCGGCCGCAGCGTATGCGACCATCGTCTGGCTTACGCGGTTCACCTCCGGCGGTTCGCTTCCCGATCAGGCCAGCTCGCTGTTCGCAGGCGAGCGTGCGACTCTGTATTCGCTTCTTTTGCATCTATTCGTATTCTATCTGGTCGCGTTCATCTCAGGCCTGCTGGCGACGCGTCTTCGGGCGCAGGATGCGCAACTTGCCGATACGTCGCTCGCGCTGAAACGTGCCCGCCTTGAGACCGACGACATTTTGAGACATCTGAATTCCGGGCTGCTGACTATCGACCACTTCGGAGTCATTGTCTATTTCAACCGGACTGCCGAGCGGATTCTCGGATACGCCGAGGCGCAAGTACGGGGGCTGGACTGCACCCGCGCCTTCAGTGATCGGATGCCCATTCTATCTTCCTGTCTGATGGACGGGATTCAAAATGGGATTGAGCACCCGCGCCGCGAAATCGAGATTGTCGATCAGAATCGGCGTCCGCTGCCGATCGGACTGTCGACGTCGATCCTCAAAGACGAAAATGGCCGCCCGCGCGGCGTGATCGGGATTTTTTCTGATCTGACAGCGGCCAAAGAGATGGAAGAAAAGGTTCGCATGGCGGATCGTTTGGCGGCCGTAGGAGAGCTGTCAGCTTCAATTGCGCACGAAATCCGAAATCCTCTGGCCGCAATTTCCGGATCAGTCGAAGTGTTGAAAGCCGATTTGAAAGTGACCGGGGAGAATGAGCGGCTGATGAGTCTGATTGTCAAGGAATCGCACCGGCTGAGCCGAACCCTGACTGACTTTCTGACCTATGCTCGCATCGGCCAAAAGTCGTATGAACGGGTCGAGCTGTGTCATCTTATCAACGATGTCTTTCGCATAGTGCGGCATCATCCATCGTATCGGCCGGAGATTACGGTGGCCCTGGAATCCAGAGATGCGATGGCGTATGTATCCGGCGACGATGATCTCATCAAGCAACTTCTGGTCAATCTCGTTATCAACTCCTGTGAGGCGCTGGACGGAAAGTCGGGGACAGTCACCGTCACGCTTTCGGTGGGACGTGGCGGCGAAGTGATGTTGGTTGTAAGTGACGATGGACCGGGCATAGCGCCCGATCATCGGGCGCGAATCTTTGAGCCGTTCTACTCCACGAAGAAGCAGGGGACCGGACTGGGGCTGGCAATCGTGCAGCGCATCTGCTCGCTTCTTCGCCTGTCAATTTCTGTTGAGTCGAGTCTTGGTCATGGGACGGCGATCACGATCGGATTCCCGCCGTCGGAGCAGGCCGGAGAGATGCCGTCACGCGAGTCGCGCGCCTCGCTTCGAGTCTGAGCGCAGTAATTCCATTCCTTTTTTGGCCTTGCTTTTTGCGGTTCGGTGTATAACTTACCGAATTCAAAAATTGGAATGCGAAATATGACTACCAGACAGACTCTTTTGTGGACAGTTCTTGCCTTTGTTCTCGTCACGTCGGCCCTGGCCGGCTTGCTCGGGTGTGGCGGCTCGTCGCCTCAACTTTCGCCGGAAATGAAGGCAGAGACCGGTCAGCCGCTTGTGAAGTCAAACGTCGGCGTGGGAATGACGAGCGGTGAACTCAAGCAGTTTCTCGACACCCATCACTACAAGCTTTCCGGGGGAGTCATACCGGCGGATTCGGTTCGGGACATTGTCGACAGTCTGCTTCTGGACACCTTGGCCGGACTTGCTTCGAAAGATATCGACTTATCGTCGCATCGGCTGCCGTATCGGGATTTCCTGCATCAGTATCAGGATGCGCTGATTCGCAAATGGACCGATGTGGAAATCCGTGAGAGAGTGTCGGCCTACGATTCGGCCGAAGTGCTGTCGTTCTTTGCGTCTAATCCGCAGCGATTCTCGGCCGACGAACAGATCAAAGTTCTTCAGATCCTCATCAGCGGATACGGCCTTCTGGTTGGTCCGGATTCTCTTGAATACAAAAAGTATAGCAATGTCGAATTGCGCGATATCGCCAAAGAGAAGATCTACCAGGTGTATGATCTGTTGAAGTTCGGCGAGGCGTTTGAGAATCTGGCGTTGGTTTTCAATCAGGATGTGACCACTCGTGACAATGCCGGACTGGTCGGGTGGGTCAAGCGGGGCGTCTATATTGATCCCTTCGATAGTATCGCGTTCGGCCTGAAGGTCGGCGAGTTTTCGAAACCCTACTTGGACAAAGATGGCTGGCACATTATAAAGGTCGACGGTCACCTGCCGGCCGGGCCGCTGCCTATCGATACACCGGGAGTTTTTGAATATGTCCGCCAGGCGCTTCTGTCCGACCGTCTGGGCGAACGGGCAGTCAAAGTGACCGATTCGCTTCGGCAGGGACTCAAGCTTGAACTCAATCCGGCCATCGCTGATTCGAACATTTACCGAGTGAACGATGAAACCTGGGCTGGTATCATCAACGGAAAAGACACCGTCCAGGCGTATGTACTGAAGTATTACGAAGAGGGGATAAAAGGTAAATACCAGGTCGACTCTTCCGATGCCAAGATGAAACTGGAAATGCTTGGCATGTCGGCCGATCGATACCTGACCATACGAGCCGTTGAGACCAAGGGACTGGATAAGGACACCGATATCGTCAATTTTCGTGAGGGGCTGAAATACGCCAAGTGCAAGCAATTAGTGGAAAATAGCCAGTACGATTTCAACTGGATCCCCAAAGACTCGGTGCTTAGGGCATACTACGAGGCCCACAAGTCTGACTTTGAAGTCCTTAAACCCACGACACTCCAATATATGACTGTCGGAGATTCGACCTTTGCGGCTTTTCTGCATGATCAGGCGATCACCGGCCTCGATCTGATGCAGATCTATCAGGATTTTGGATCGACCAATCCGGGGGGAACATTGCAGGTTTCCGAAGTGATGACAGTCGGTGCCACTGATGTTCCATTTCCGATCTGGCAGGCCTCGGTGCTCACGGCCGCCGGAAGTGTGTCCGCGACCATCAAGCATGAGGGAAACTTTGTGTTTGTGAAAGTGCTCAGCCGCAAGGAATCGCGAAATTTCAACTTAGCCAAAGGCGAAATCCTGGTTAAGCTCCAGAAAGAACATCAGCGTCAGGTGTACGAAAACTACCGCGACAATCTCTATAAAAAGTTCGGCGTGAAATTCGTCGGCAAGATCGAAGCGGTCGAATTGCAACCGTACTGGATCCGAAACAGCAAATCGTGAACGACGATCACTCGTCGAGCGCTCCGCAGATCAGTTTTACGCAGGAAGTATGGCGGAAAGCGACCCATATGGGGGCGCTGGTCATTCCCGCAAGTTATTCAATTCTCTCACTTGAAAAGTCGACGATGCTGGCAATAATGATACCGATTGCCGCGCTTATGACATCGGTCGACATCTCCCGCCTGCGAGGGTGGGGGCTCTGGCAGATCTTTCGGCCGGTGGCGGGGCGGATGGTCCGGGCACACGAAGAGAAAGGCGACTTTACCGGGGCGACCTACATCCTGTGGTGTGTGGTGGCTACCGTGGCGCTCTACCGAAGGGACATAGCCGTTGCGGCGCTTGCGTTTATAGTCGTCGGCGACACTTTTGCCGCGCTGATTGGACGGAAGCTTGGGCGCCACCGATTTGGCCGCAAGTCGCTCGAAGGGTCGCTCGGATGTTTGGTAGGAACGCTCATAGTCGCTTTTGTCGCACCGGGTTTGGCGACTCCGGTGGCGGTGGCAGGGGCGGTGGTTGCCACGGTGACGGAAGCATTTTCCGGTCCCATCGATGACAATGTCTCAGTGCCGTTGGTTTCGGGGGCGGTCATGTTCTTTTTGGAAAAAATCGGTACGGGGGGGTAAATATTTGTGGCCGGTTTTGGCAAAGTTAGCGTATAATTCAGAGCAGACAGGAAACCAAGTTTTCACCTCACACTGTAGTATGGAGGTACTCGAATGTCCAAAGGCAAAGTCAAGTACTTTAACGAGCACAAGGGCTGGGGATTTATCGCAGCCGACGACTTTGATCAGGATGTATTCGTCCACCACACCGCGATCCACATGGATGGGTATCGCACGCTCAAGGAAGGGCAGGACGTAGTGTGCGAAGTGACCATGACTGACCAAGGGCCGCGCGCTCAAAATGTGACTTTGGCCGGTTAAGGCACCAGTCTTACCAACTGTCTGAAGGCCGCTCGGGAGGGCGGCCTTTTTTTGTGCGGTAGCATGAGAGAGATTCAGGAGATATATTCGGCAGCATGAAAGCGATAGATTTACGATCAGACACCGTGACGCGGCCGTCAGCGGCGATGCGTCAGGCGATGGCCAACGCCGAAGTCGGCGACGACGTTTTCGGCGACGACCCGACGGTCAAAGAACTCGAATCATACGTGGCAAAGCTTTTCGGCAAAGAAGCCGGGATGTATGTACCGTCGGGGACCATGAGCAATCAGATTTTGCTCAAGGCAGCGTCGCAGCGCGGCTGGGAAATGCTCTGCGACCGGGAATGCCATGTGGTTAACTACGAAGTCGCCGGGCCGGTTGTGCATGCGGGGCTGCTTGTCAATCTGTTGACGACCGAACGGGGAATGCTGACAGCGGAGATGGTGCGCGAAAATGTTCGGCCGAAGAATATCCATGTGCCGGAGACAAAGATTGTCGAGCTTGAGAATACGCACAATCGCCATGGGGGGACCGTTCTGCCACAGGATGAGATTTTGAAAGTGCGAAAGGTCTGCGACGAAGAAGGGCTCTGGCTGCACCTGGACGGCGCACGAATCTGGAATGCGCATGTCGCGACCGGGATTCCGCTGGCTGAATTGGTTAAGCCATTTGACTCGGTGTCGGTCTGCTTTTCGAAAGGACTCGGCGCGCCGATTGGTTCGATGGCGCTGGCGAGCGCAGCATTTATTGAAAAGTGTCGCAGAGAACGCAAACTTTTTGGCGGGGCGATGCGGCAGGTGGGAATCATTGCTGCTGCGGCACTTTATGCGGTAAGGAATAATATCCCGCGACTGGCCGAAGATCACGCCAACGCCAAGTTACTGGGCAACGGCCTGAATGAGACGAAGGTATTTTCAGTCGACATGAGTCGTGTTGAGACAAATATCGTGGTGGCGAAGATAAAGGACGGGACACCGTCGGAGGCGATGGCGGCCAGGCTTAAGGACATCGGCGTGTGGGCGGTGCCATTCGGGCGTGATAAATTGCGGTTTGTGGCCCACCTTGATGTCAGCGCCGACGATTGCCGCGAAGCGGTCGCGCGAATCAAAGAGAAATTCAACTAGAGTTGCCTCGTCTCTGTCGTTGCGAGCGAAGCGAAGCAATCTCCTATTCGCTCCACATTGAAACTGCAAGAAGAGATTGCTTCGTCGCGTCGAGGACGCCGCTCCTCGCAACGACGGCGTGGGGCCTTGGTGGCCCACCGCTTGCGGTGGGTTCCCCCTGTGCGTCGACTGTCGCGAGCGCGTGGTGCACAGAAATGTACACCACGCACATACTGGAAAGATTATGGCGACACTCATGATACTCGGCTCATCGAGCGGGATGCCCGGCGGCGAGCGGGCGACTTCGGGTTACCTCATAGAATACAATCAAACGCTTACACTCTTCGATTGCGGGAGCGGTGTCGGCCGTAATTTCGAGCGGCTTGGCTTTGACTATGCAAAGCTCGGACGGATCGTCATTACCCACACCCATCCCGACCATGTTTGTGAACTGCCGCTGGTAATCCAGCATGTGCACCTGGCTGCATATGTAAATCCAACTGTAAGATTCGACTCGCTCGAAGTATTTGTGCCGGAAGAGTTCGAAGCGCCGTTCAATCAGATGATCCGCGCGATGTATGTCATCCCGGAGCGCCTTCGAGTTCCGCTGCGCATCATCGGATACTCACCGGGGCGAATTTCAGGACAGCCGTTTCCGATTGAAGCGATTGCTAACAGTCATCTGAAGTCCTATGACCCGGATGTTCAGCGATTGGGCTTGCCGAACAAGCTGCAGTCGCATTCGCTGAAAGCGACGATTGGCGATGCGACTATGATTTATTCGGGAGATGTTGGTTCGTTCGAAGATGTTCGCCCGCATTTGGATGACTGTCGGCTGTTGATACTTGAGACCTCGCATACTGACATCGACACGGTGCGGGAGTATGCGGAGAGTCATCCGACGTTGAAGATCGTGCTGACACACATTACCCTCGGTGATTTCGCGAGTGGATTAAAGAAAGATTTCGAGAATTGCACGAACGTGATCGTGGCGGAAGATGGGATGCGGGTGGAGGTGGGGGGAGAAAGTACTCAATCTTGATCAGTTGGATGGCTGATCCGCCGGTCGCGTAATTGTGATGACTTCGGAACTACTAAGAATCTGCTGATAAACCAGATCGAAAGGTAACATCCAGATTCCGCGACTTGGGACGATCATTGCAACTGAAACACACACGACCGCGCAGTCGGAAGCGAGGTCGTAAATGTCCATAGAACAGTCGATACGGTTCCCTGAGTACTCGGACGAATAATCGAGCCCATCTGAAAATTTCTCTTTGAATTCGCCAAATGGCGTTGACTCCCACTTTTCTCGTTCCTGCAAAAGCGCTTTTCTGAGAATCTCGCGCCGTTTTCTAAAGCCAGCAAAGAACACCTGAAACCTCTCGGCCTGATCTATTGTATCGGTTGCCCGCCATTCATGGTAGGGGTACTCCAATATCCGGGGCGGGGGCGGGTGTGTCAATGGGGAAGAAGGCGGAAGACCGGGATTGTCGATCCCGAGGACCAAGAGAAGATGACTTCCCGTCTTCGCGGGAATGACAAAACTGGAGAGTCTTATCCCACCGCAAGCGGTGGGGTACCAAGGCGAGATTGCTTCGTCGCGCCGAAGACGTCGCTTCGCGCAACGACATACTGGAGGATACTGCCTCTCAAATCAGGCGAAGCCGCCGGCGGATTCGTATTTGCGCTTTTTCATGGCGCGGCCGAATTCGCGGTTCATCTTGGCGATCACTTCGACTGATATCTCTTTCGGGCAGACCGCCTCGCACTCGAATTGATTAGTGCAGGCGCCGAATTTCTCCTGATCCATCTGAGCGATCATGTCCATCACACGGGCTTCGCGCTCGACCTGCCCCTGCGGCAGATAGGCAAACTGCGACACTTTGGCGGCAACAAAGAGCATGGCCGAGGCATTCTTGCAGGCCGCGACACACGCGCCACAGCCGATACAGGCGGCAGCGTCCATCGCTTTTTCGGCGTCGTCTTTCGGAATCGGTAAAGCGTTGCCGTCGGGCGTGCCGCCGGTGTTGACCGAGACAAAACCGTGGGACTGGATGATGCGGTCAAAGGCCGAGCGGTCGACAACGAGGTCTTTCACTACCGGAAACGCCTTTGCGCGCCAGGGCTCGATATAGATCGTGTCGCCATCTTTGAATTTTCGCATATGAAGCTGACAGCAGGTGGTGCCTTTTTCAGGGCCATGCGGGACACCGTTGATGACCAGCGAGCACATACCGCAAATACCTTCGCGGCAGTCGGAGTCGAAATGAATCGGGTCAAGTCCGTCGCGCTGGAGCTGTTCGTTGACAACGTCGAGCATTTCCAGAAACGACATATCGGGCGAGATGTCTTTTGCGTCGTACTTTTCCATCCGCCCTTTGTCAGCGGCATTTTTCTGGCGCCACACGTAGAGGGTAAGGTTCATTTGTAGCTCCTTGTCGCCAGCTTGATAAACTCGTAGTCGAGCGATTCGATGTGCCGGGTCGGCTGTTTGCCGGTGCCCTGATATTCCCAGCAGGCGACATGCTTGAACTTTTCGTCGTTGCGTTCGGCCTCGCCTTCGGCGGTCTGGTGTTCCTCGCGGAAATGCCCGCCGCAGGATTCTTCGCGCGTGAGGGCATCAAGGCACATCATCTCTGCAAATTCCAAAAAGTCGGCGACACGTCCGGCGCGCTCAAGCGAGATATTCAATTCTTCGTTCGCGCCGAGGACATTCACGTTCTGCCAGAATTCATCACGGAGTTTGGGGATTTCGGTCAACGCCTTTTTCAAGCCGGCGTCGTTGCGACCCATGCCGCAGTATTCCCACATGATCTTGCCAAGAGCGCGGTGGAACGAGTCGACCGTGCGCTTGCCCTTGATTGACAGCAGCTTCTTTGTGCGCTCGGTGACTTCAGCTTCGACTTTTCTGAATTCAGGATGATCGGTGCTGGGGCGGACCGATCCCTGCGAGGCAAAGTAGTGACCGAGCGTGTAGGGGATCACAAAGTAACCATCGGCTAATCCCTGCATCAGCGCGGACGCACCGAGGCGATTGGCGCCGTGATCGGAGAAGTTGGCTTCGCCGAGCACATGCAGGCCGGGGATGTTGCTCATTAAGTTGTAGTCGACCCAAAGACCGCCCATCGTGTAGTGCGCGGCGGGGTAGATGCGCATCGGGACTTTGTAGGGATTTTCGTCGGTGATACGCTCGTACATGTCGAAGAGGTTGCCGTAGCGCTCGCGGATTGTGCCTTCACCGAGCCGCTCGATGGCGTCGCTGAAATCGAGATAGACGCCGTAGCCGGTTTCGCCGACACCATAGCCGGCGTCGCAGGCCTCTTTGGCCGAGCGCGAGGAAATATCGCGCGGGGAGAGATTGCCGAAACTCGGATACTTGCGTTCGAGATAGTAGTCACGTTCGGCTTCGGGGATCTGATTGGCCGGGCGTTTGTCGCCTTTGTTTTTCGGCACCCAGATACGGCCGTCGTTGCGCAGCGATTCGGACATCAAGGTCAGTTTCGATTGGTGATCGCCGCTGACGGGAATGCACGTCGGGTGAATCTGCGTGTAGCACGGATTGGCAAAGGCCGCGCCGCGTTTGTAGGCGCGGAAAGTCGCGGTGACATTGCAGCCAAGGGCGTTAGTCGAAAGATAGAAGACGTTGGCATACCCGCCGGTAGCGAGAACCACCGCATTGGCCGAATGCGAACTGATCTTACCGGTGACCATGTCGCGCACGACAATGCCTTTGGCGTGACCGTCGATGACCACCAGGTCGAGCAATTCGGTGCGCGTGAACATCTTGACCGCGCCTTTGCCGATCTGGCGCGAAAGAGCAGAGTAGGCGCCAAGCAAGAGCTGCTGACCTGTCTGACCGCGGGCATAAAATGTGCGAGAGACTTGTGCGCCGCCGAATGAGCGGTTGGACAGCAGGCCGCCGTATTCGCGGGCAAACGGCACACCTTGCGCTACGCATTGATCGATGATATTGGTTGAGACCTGTGCGAGGCGATAGACATTCGCTTCGCGGGAACGGAAATCACCGCCTTTGATTGTATCGTAGAAGAGACGGTAGACCGAGTCGCCGTCGTTCTGGTAATTCTTCGCGGCGTTGATTCCGCCCTGTGCGGCGATCGAGTGAGCGCGACGAGGGGAATCCTGATAGCAGAAGCACTTGACGTTGTACCCAAGCTCGGCCAGCGAGGCCGCGGCCGCGCCGCCGGCGAGGCCGGAACCGACCACAATTACTTCGTATTTGCGCTTGTTCGCCGGGTTGACCAGTTTCATCTCGGCGCGATGTTTGTCCCACTTTTGTTCAAGTGGGCCGGAAGGAATGCCTGATTCAAGTTTCATAGTCAGTGTCCTCCTGTCGCCGGAACGAGGTAGCCGAGCTGAACTGCAATCGGTACTGCCGAATATCCGAGGAACACGATTGTCGAGATAGCGACTGAGATGACGCGGAGTTTCTTCTCGGCGTCGCGGTTGTTCCAGCCGAGCGACTGGAACATGCTGGCGATACCGTGACTCAGGTGGTAACAGACCAGCCCGACCGCGATGATGTAAGAAATCACAACGCCGATATTCTGAAAGCCCAGGATAATCATCGAGAATGTGTCGTGACGACCCTGAGAATCGGTCAGATGTTCAAATTCCGGCACAACGGTGGTCGCCGTGAAGTGCATCAGGTGATAGACCACAAACGAGAATACCAAAATGCCGGTCCAGATCATCGTGCGCGAGGCCAGCGTGGCTTTGACCGTATCCGGCTTCTTGTACGGCACCGGTCGCGCGGCCATGTTTTCCAGTTTTAGCTGGGCGCCGAGCCAGATATGCAGCCCGAAGAAGACGATCAGAACGGCCCTGACAGCCCACAACAACGCAGGGTAGGTGTGCAGCGCCTTGGCGTAGGTGTTGATCTGATCCTGGCTGATAAAGATTTGCAGATTGCCCAGCATGTGCCCGATGATGTATCCAAAGCAGACAAATCCGGTGATAGCCATCAGGATTTTCTTGCCTATAGATGTGGCAACGAGGCGGGCTGGGATGGTTTGGGGAGGTTGTGCGAAGATCGCTCTGTCCATGTAACTGCCTTTCGTCGAAGCGCCAGTATAGAGGCGAAGTCGTTTGCAGTCAAACGAAAAGTAGGCAAAATGGTTCGCAGAGAACGAAGTAGTCCGGATTGGGTATAACGGGAGTGGCCGGTCGGGATGAGAAAAGCTTACACGTTGACAATGTCGGATCGACTGCCTATCGTTACGAGCTACCCATTTTGAAAAACTGTACAAGAGCGTCATATATTAGAGGAAGAGAACTGATGAAAAAGACAAGCTTGATTTTCTTTTTCGCCCTGTTGGCGTTGGCGGTGTCGGCGATGGCCGCGCCGATGACCACGGTGAAAATGAAACTCTCCGGCCCCGGCGCCGTGAATGACAGCACGATCAAGGCGGGCGAAAAGGTCTCACTCGACCTGTACTTTGGCACCAAGCAGGAACTTCGGGCGGTGTCGTTCGGGTTCCGGCTCTATTCGCCGGATATCAAGAGTGTTCAGCACGTTGGTGACACGGCCAAGGGATTGACCGAAGCCGGCGACATTCATGGGTCGAACGGGTGGAACGATTTCACCAAGTGGGATTTCTTGAATCGGGCGGTTTTGAAAAACTGGGACGGTGCGTTGCCGGATACGCTCGGTTTTGTCGCCGCGGTTGCCAAGAAGAAATATATGGCGCACGAAGAGATGAAGATCTACTCGATGGATATCGTAGCGGCCACCCCCGGCACACTGGTCATGGATACGGTCTTTTATGAACCCGGTGGTTCATTTAAGGCGATCCTTGCCCCGTCGGGCGCGATGGAGCCCAAGCAGGAAGAACGCCCGCTGTGGAAGGGACCGTACAAATTCAAGGTTGTAAAGTAAGCCCGACAAGCCCGCCGCGAGGCGGGCTTTTTCGTATGAAGAAATCTCATTTGAGATACACAGCCGCGCTCATCGTGTTTCTGGCTGCCGCGCTTGTGTCCGCCGCGCCGATACCGGCTCAGCTTGACACAAAAGGGGCGGATACCGCTCGCTATCTGGTGCGAATCGAGCGAAGCGAAGTGATGCCGCTCAATGTCGCGGAAACACTGGATGTCACCATTCAGACATTCGGCTGGCCTTACGCCGCGTGTGCCTTCAAAGTCGGGACCAACAGCAAGTACATCGATATTCTCGATATTCAGCGCGGCGAGATTATCGACTCGTGCCAGTGGGAATATTTCAAGGCAACGAGGATCAAAACCGAGAACAAAGTGCAATACCCGAGGTCGCTCTGGTCGGTGGTGGCGCTTTCCAAGTTCAGCCCGGATACAACCAAGCCGCCCTGTCTCGGACTTGATCGCGAGGCGACCTTCATGCGATTGATCGTAAGCAGCGCGCCGAATGTCGGAATTCGAGATACAACGGCGTCGATATTTTTCTTCTGGGAAGACTGCCGCGACAATACGCTTTCCGATGCTACCGGCGCGACCCTGCTTGTCTCAAAGCAGATTTTTGATTACTACGACACCCGGGACGCGGGCACTGGTCGGGCCTTTCCAACGCGCAACGGGACACCCGACGCCTGCATAAACCCTCAGCTTGTTCGCCATCCAGAACGACGGATCGAGTTTCACAGTGGTGGATTGAAATTCGTGGTCAGCCAGAAGAAACCGAATCTGAGACAATCACCATCTGGGACCCATTAAGTCCCCGCTCGTGTTGCCGTCATATATCGTTGGGGCCCAACGCATTAGTGGTCCCCGTTTAGCATTGACAAATCGGCGTTCCCCGTTACATTGCCTCGACAATTTGCGCCATAGATAGGCGAAAGCAACAGGTAGATACGATGAGACTCTACGAATTTGAAGGCAAAGACCTTTTTCGAAAGTTTAAAATACCGGTTCCGACAGGACAGCTGGCTTCGACACCCCGGGAAGCACAAAGCGCGGCCGAAAAAGTCGGCGGCGGAGCGGTGCTCAAAGCACAGGTTCTCTCCGGAGGGCGCGGCAAGGCGGGCGGAATCAAATTGGTCAGTTCACCGACTGAAGCGGCCTCGGTATCCGAACAGCTCTTTAGGATTCAGATCAAGGGATTTCCGGTTGAACGACTGCTGGTCGAGCCGAAACTTGAGATCAAACGCGAATACTACATCGGTGTGACGATCGATCGGGCCAATTACAAAGTGGTGGTAATCGCGTCGGGGGCGGGTGGCGTGGACATCGAAGAGACGGCGGCAACCAATCCCGACAAGATCGTGCGGCACTCGCTGGGTGTGGAAGATGATCTCTACACCTACGACGCACTCGGTATCGCCAAAAAGATCGGCATTCCGCAGGAATTGATCAAAGAGGGGGCGGCGATCATCATCGGGCTCTATCGCTTGTTCCGCAAATACGATGCGAAGTTGGCCGAGATCAACCCGCTCGTGCTGACGGGCGAAGGAAAATTGATCGCGGCTGACAGCCGGATATCGCTTGACGATGACGCGCTTTTCCGCCATCCGGAACTGGCTGAGATGGGAATCGAGAAACGGCATGAAGAAGGGGAGCTGACTCCGAGGGAACGTCAGGCCACCGATTGGGGGATTCCGTATCTTGATCTGGACGGTGATATCGGAATGTTTCCCGGCGGCGCGGGATTCGGCATCATGGGGAATGATTTTATTCATTATTACGGCGGCAAGCCGGCCAATTTTATGGATTCAGGCGGCGGACCGACGCCGGAGCGACTGGCCCAGATGCTGGTGCTGCTCGATGAAAATCCGCAGGTCAAAGCAATCTTCGGCGCGCGGTTCGGCGGCATCTCGCGCTGTGATGATTTCGCCAAGGGTGTGGTGATCTTTCTGAAAAATCACGGCCTCTCCAAGCCGATGGTGGTTCGGATGACGGGGAACATGTGGGAGGAAGGTCTGGCGATCTTCGCCGAGGCCAAGAAAGAAAATCCGGAGTTGTTTTCGAAAATTGAATTTCACGGGATCGAAACCCCGATCGAAGAAATCTCCAAGCGGGCGGTGGAGCTTGCCCGCATCGAAAGGGGGAAGTGATGTCGATTCTGGTGAACAAGCAAAGCAAAGTGCTGGTGCAGGGGATAACCGGCGGCGCGGGGAAATTTCACACCGAGCGGATGCTGGCCTACGGTACTAACATTGTCGGCGGGACCTCGCCGGGCAAGGGCGGCGCGAAAGTTTACGACAAGCCCGTCTTTGATACCGTGGCCGAGTGTGTAGCGGAAACGAAGGCCGACGTGTCAGTCATATTCCTGCCGGCGCCGGCGGTCAAAGAAGCGTGCATCGAGGCGATTCGCGCCGGAGTAAAATTCTTGGTGGTCGTGCCGGAGCATATTCCGATTCATGATATGCTCTGGGTGCGACGTGAAGCGCTGTTGCACGGCGCGACGGTGATCGGTGGAAATACCGCGGGCATTATCACGCCGGGTGAGGCGAATCT
>CAYVWS010000019.1:0-27051 GCA_964455535.1 uncultured Ignavibacteriales bacterium
CAACTTAGTGATTTCACCTCCGGCGGGCCGCCTTTGCGGCCCGCTTTTTTTCAATATCACATTCGATGCGTTCTAGTTCTTTATGCTCCATTTGTTATTGACCTGTGAACAAATGAGCAGTATGGTCGATATGGACACTGACACAGGGAAAGGTCTGTATGAAAGAACCACTAACCGACCGGCAGCGCAAGATTCTGGACTTCATCGACGGTAAGATATCGTCGCACGGCCAACCGCCGACGTTGCGGGAGATTGGCGCCAAGTTAGGAATCACTTCAACAAATGGTGTGCGCACGCATCTCGACGCACTTGTAAGAAAAGGGTATCTGAAACGCGAGGGATTCATTTCGCGTGGGCTCGAACTAACTCGTAAACTGGCGAGTCCGGTGAATCGCGTGCCACTTGTCGGTTTGGTACCTGCCGGTAATCCGATCGACGCAGCCGAGAATATTGAAGCCGAGTTTGCTCTGGATAAGACATTCCTGCCCGGAGGAGAAACCTTTAGCTTGCAGGTCAAAGGCGATTCGATGCAGAATGCCGGCATTTTGGACGGCGACTTTGTGCTGGTGGCTAAACAGGAGACTGCGCACAAAGGGGAGATCGTGGTTGCGATCATAAACGGCGAGGCGACTGTGAAACGGTACTTCCCGGAAGGCAATCGTATCCGACTCCAGCCGGAAAACGATAACTATCAACCGATCATGGTCGATCGCCGCTCGGGAGAATTCCGTCTGGCGGGAAGGGTGGTCGGACTGTTGCGCCGATTCAAATAGGACCGCGATTTCCGGCCGGCCTGTTGACCTTGACGCCGACTTGCCGATACCGTATACTCGACCCTCTGAAACGCCGTAAGCCACAGTAGCTCAGATGGTAGAGCAGCTGATTCGTAATCAGCAGGTCAGCGGTTCAATCCCGCTCTGTGGCTCTGATTTTTCCCCGACAAACCAGCCGATCTGAGACCACAGACGCTGAATTTGCGCCCATTTCCAAAGATTTAGGAAAAATTGGCTCAAGCCGGTATCTTGACCTGTCGAGTACACATCTGACAGGAGAATTTCATGAGACGACCTCTCGCAATGGCAGCATCCGTTTTTCTAGTACTAATCTGCAGTTCAGCTCTATTCGGGGCTATACCCGATATACAAGTTCGAATTCAGTATCAGGACAAGTCGCAGTGGCTTGAACTCAGAAACGGCGAGTATGACATTGTCGATGAAGGGTCCAACTCGCTTGAGGCCATCGTCACCGCCGATCAGCTGAGCCGGCTGCAGTCGTCGGGGTATCAGGTAACTATACTTCACCAGAGTCTCTCAACGTTTTACAAGAATCGCTTGCAGGGCCAATCGGCATCACCACAGTTGATGGGCGCCTACCTGACGCTCGACGAGATCAATGCCAAGATCGACTCGCTCGTAACTCTTCACCCGACTATTGTTTCGTCCAAAGTGAATTTGGGAAATACGATTGAAGGGCGCCCGATGTGGGCTATCAAGGTTAGCGACAATCCGAATACCGACGAAAATGAGCCGCGCGTTCTTTACACTGCCGCTATCCACGCGCGCGAAGTGATTACTCCCAAAGTCATTTTCAACTTCCTTGACTATCTGGTAACCCACTACGGCACCGATACGGCTGTCACAAATATCGTCGACAATCGCGAGCTGTGGTTTGTACCGTGCGTGAACCCCGATGGCTACTACTACAATGAATTTACCAATCCCGAGGGCGGGGGATTGTGGCGAAAGAACCGCCGACCCAACGCCGGCGGAAGCTTCGGTGTCGATTTGAATCGTAATTTCGGTTTCGAGTGGGGATTTGATAATGTGGGTTCATCCCCGACGCCGACCAGCGAGACCTTTCGAGGGACTTCGGCGTTTTCCGAGCCGGAAACTCAGCACATGCGGGATTTCGTGTCGGCCAAGGACTTCGACATTACTTTGTACTTCCACTCCTACTCCAATCTCATTCTCTGGGCCTGGGGGTATCAGGTGGGATACACACCTGACGAAGATATCTTTGCGCAAATGGGTGACTCCATCGCGGCCTTTAACTCGTATTCTCCGGGGCCGGGATGGACACTATATCTGACCAACGGCGATTCCGACGACTGGGGTTACGGCGAACAAAACTCAAAGAAAAAGAATTATGCGTTCACTATTGAAGTCGGGAACGGCACCGATGGCTTCTGGCCGCAGTTGAGCCGCATTCCGCAATTGGTCTCGGAAAATTTGCAGCCGTGTCTTTTTCTTGCGCGAGTCGCGGGAAGCGAGATTGCTCTGCGTGCGCCTGCCCAGCCCATATTGACCGTCGAGCCGGTAGTCGATTCGGCCGCGTTCACAGTCGACTGGACGCTTGTCGACACCGCTAACCCGGCGCTCAGCTTCGGGCTTGAGGAGCTGTACGGACCGGCCACCCTTACCGACTCGGCTGTCGCGTTTACAAATTGGGCGAACAGCGGGTTCTCCGTGAGCGGCACTCGCTTTCATACCTCGGCTTCGTCGTTTTACTCAGGCACCGGCAACGGACTGAACCGAACGATCTCGACAAATTTCCCCTATCACGTCGTCGCCAATGACACCGCCTCGATCTGGTTGTGGTATATCACTGAACTCAACTGGGACTACGGGTACTTTGAAGTCTCATCCGATGGTATCACTTATTCGCCGATTGCCGGAAATCGCACGACGATGACCAACCCCAACGGTACCAACCGTGGGAACGGCATCACCGGAAACTCCGGCGGCTGGGTGCAGGCCAAGTTCCCGCTCAATTCGTACGCGGGGCAGGATCTGTACTTCCGGTTTACCTATTCGACCGATGGTGCGGTCTTCGAAGAAGGATTCTACGTTGACGATGTACACCCGGTGTTCACGTATTCTTCGGCTGTCACCGTCGCGGCAGCGCTGACCGACACGTTCTACAATTTCTCCAATCACGCCGTTGGCGAATATTACTATCGAGTCCGCGGTAAAGACGCTCAAAACCAGTACAGCCGATTTTCAGTGCTTGAGAAAACTTTGGTTGCGGCCAACGGCCCACAGTGCGCCGATGCCGATCATGACGGATTTGGCGATCCAGGGCACCCGGAGAATACCTGTGCGCTTGATAATTGTCCGTCTGTGGCCAATGCCAATCAGCTCGATTCGGACAACGACGGAATCGGCGACGCCTGCGACAATTGTTCGTTCGCAGCCAATCCCGGGCAGGAAGATGCCGACAACAACAACGTGGGCGACGCCTGCTGCTGCATCAATCACACCGGAAACATCGATTGCGATATCAGCAATAACACCGACATCTCCGATCTGTCGTCCCTGATCGACTATCTGTACATTTCATTCACACCGCTCTGTTGTCCCAATGCGGCGAATACCGATGGTGTAACCGGTGTCGATATTTCAGACTTGTCGGCGTTGATCGATTATCTGTATATCTCGTTTACACTGCCGGCGTCGTGTAATTAGGAACACCACACAAATTGTAGTAAGGGTCGTCTGAATCAGACGGCCCTTTTTTTATGCACATTGCGATGTGAAATTCAGGGGCAGGAAGGAAGCGGTGACTCGCCCGGATGAATGTACAAGTAATCGATCAGAAGCGACAGGTCGGAAATATCAACCACACCGTCAGGCGGTTGATCGAGGTCGGCTTCGGAAAAGCAAGGGAGAGTCGAATAGTTCTCGAGGTAGAGATATCCGAGCAGAACGGAAAGATCGCTGATGTCAACCTGGTCATCCGGTGAATCGTCGACATTGCCTTTTGATCCTTTGCAGCAATCGGGAAGAACCGTGAACAACCCGCTTTCGACTACCGGTCTAAACAGCGCAAAGGTGGAATCGGAGAAGTAAGTCGTATGTTCGAGAAAATTCTCGACATAGGTGACCGTGTCCAGCACAACCGACTTGTCATCAACTCCGCTGGCCGGAGTGATGTGCGCACGACCAATAAGCCCCGAGATCGGCGATATAAGTTCGCCCGAGGGTGGAACGATCACCACGGCGACAGCCTGGGGGGTGAGGCGCAGCCAGTGGCAGCTTTCTGTTGTAAACGAATTGTTCTTAAATGACACCGAGTCGATTACGAATTGCGAGTCTTTAGCTCGCACGGTGATCTCGAGAACCGAGAGCGGTTCATCGAAACTGACAAACAGCGGCGCCGATCCGGCAAATCCCGGCTGCACAAATGCCGTGCCGATAGTGAATGTGTCCGGCTGGTTAGGATCGGGGACGAAGTGTCGAGCGCTGGCAGTGGCAATGGCGCTGATGCATATGCCAAGCGCGATGCCTGCGACTGTCAAAGCGCGACTGCCGAGCATACCATGACCCGAGCGTGAGGTTACAAGTCACAGTCACCTGTACAAGTCCCACGAAGATGTTACAGACGGGGGAGACAGGGACTACCTAATTATCTGCGAAGCTCCCCAACTCGTCCAAAGTCTTTCGGGAGCAATGGATAATATAGTAGAAAGCGAAAATTCGGCAAGTCGGCCGGGTAATTTCGACCGACCGCGAAGCGGTCGCCTATCAGAGGCAGATAGAGGGTGCCCGTCCGACACCAATCGGACAGAACGCAGATCAGTAGATTCTTTGCACCAGACCGGATACTTTGATCTTTTCGGGCCTGAATTCCCTGCGAACTCGTCCGAAACAGAACCCGAGTTGTTCATACAGCTCGATATCGCGCAGATCTACATGGCGCTGGGCAATTGCTTCTTTGATCGGCATGTAGTGAATCTTGCCGTCATAGTGACCCGTGACGGTCACTCCAATCGTTCCTTCAAGCAAGAGACAAACAGCACAAGCGCCGCTTTCCATCCCGAAGCTAGTGTCGTAGGCGTAAGTATCGCCCGAGCGTACCAAGTGGCTGGGAGTGATGGTCCTGATCTCCGGAATGACATTCAGGCCCTCGACAAACATCCCCTGCTCCATCATGAAATCGCGAATTTCGCTGTCGGCGGACATCATGCGGGAGAGTTCCTGCGAAACGAATTTCCCGGCGCCGGCCAGTTTTTTGTGGCCGAAAGTATCGACACCCGCCGATTCGTCGTACATCTCTTTGCCGGAGGCGTCTTTGAGTCCCTCGGCAACGACAACGGTATACGTTCCCGCTTTGATATCGCTTTCGACAATTCGCCGCGTATACACTTTTTTGCAGTGGCGATACAGTTCTGAAAAGTCGACCGGGATTTCGGGAATCAAAATTGCGTCGGCCTCACCCGCCACGCCGCCGCGAAAGGCGGTGTGCCCGGCGTAACGCCCGAAGACTTCTATTATCATGATGCGGTTATGGGTGCGGCCGGTGGTCTTTAAGTCGCGGACAAAGTCTGCGATTCTGTTTATGGTTGAGTCGCCGCCAACAGAGTAGGGGACTAAATCCAAATCCATCGTCTTGGGAACATGCACACAGGCGATTCCCTGTTCGGTCAGATCGACAACAACCGATCCGGTGTCATCGCCGCCGGAGATAATCAGGCCGCCAATGCCGAACTTGGACAGACCTTGTTTAATCCGCTCATATTTGTGTTCGTCTTTGATCTTGGCGATCTTCACGCGCGAGTGCCCGGCCTCCGATCCGGCCTGTCCGATCGAAAACGTATCTACGCGCGACGGAGTGAGCTCCACCAGAGAATCCATATTCACCAAATTGTACAGACCGGCGTAGCCGTTAGGTATGGCAACCGCAGTGAGCCCCTTGCGGGTCGCCATCTGTGCCGCACCTTTGACTACGGCATTGAGCCCGCCGCAGTCGCCGCCACTGGTGATAATTCCGATTCTTTTCATTTCCATTAGTCCGGTTCCTTACAGTTTAGAGGGCAAGTATACGCCGACAAGGGGAGAGGGTCAAATGAAGCATTTTTGCTTGGAAATCTTCCGGCAAATCGCAAGCGATCATGCCTTCTACGAGTGAGCGATTACGGCAAATTGGGTGTAGCGGACTATCTCAATTAACAGCCAGATTGACAAGGCAATTTGACGATTTTGTCTGAATATGCCATTTCTAACCGTTTTGTCTTTCGGTGGATCTTCGGCGCTGTAGTCATCGTGGGCTTTCGTAACCGCAAAGATGCCAACTTATTAGGCGAGACGTTCTGGCGTGGTCGACTGTCCCTGATTCGCCGAAACCATACAAAGTTTGTGAAAAAAGTAGCATAATAAGGCAAATTATGTTGCCTTTTTTGACTTTTCATCTGTTATAATATCCGAGCTATGGAGAACACGAGGTAAGAATGCGCGATTGGTGGAAATGGGTGCTCTTTTTGGGCATGTGCGTAATGATCGTCTACAGCTTCATTACCGTCCCCCCCATGCGCAGTGTGGAATGGGCGGAGGCGAGTCGGATTTTCTACTACCATATTCCGCAAGCCTGGATTTGTGTTATCGCCTTCGCGATCTCCATGATCTTTTCAATTCGATATCTGAAGAATAGAAGGATTGTCGAGGATGACCGGGCTGTGACCGCCGCAGGATTGGGCTTGGTGTTCTGCATACTTGCCACCGTGAGTGGCTCGATCTTCGCCAAAATCGCGTGGGGGACGTTTTGGAACTGGGACCCGCGGGAAACTTCAATTTTCGTACTTCTGTTAATCTACGGCGCTTACTTCGCGCTCAGAGGTGCTGTCGAGTCCGAAGAACGACGTGCTGTGCTTTCGGCCGTCTACTCAATCTTCGCTTTTGTCACAGTACCGTTCCTGATTTTTGTCGTGCCCCGGATGGTCCCTTCCCTGCATCCCTCCGACTCGATAGTAGATGAAAACATGAAATTCACGATGGGCCCGCAGGTGCGAAAGATCTATTTCAGCTCGGCGGCGCTCTTTATCGTTTTGTTTAGTTGGCTGTATAACCTCGGAATCCGGGTTCAACGACTCGATCGAATCGAGATGGAAAAGGACTAATCGATGGACGGAAACTATGTGGCGCTGGCGGTAACGCTTTTGGTCTGGATCGGGCTGTTTACCTTTGTCTATCGGCTCGACAAACGGATTGAAAAACTGGAGAAGAAGTCGCGATGAAAGCAAAATACATTATCGGTGGAATTATCATTGTCGTTTTTCTGATCTGGGGGACCTCTGCGTTCCTCAAGACCACTATTCAATATGTGTCGCTCGATGAGGCCTACACCGCCAAGCGCACAGTGCAGGTAATGGGCAAGATCGACTTCGACAAAGTGAACTACAATTCCGGCGACACGCGGCTGGAATTTGCGGTCTTCGACCCCGAAGCGAAAGACACCGTGATGGCCAAGCGCTATCCGGTCGTCTATTATGGTGTGGTGCCGGGAAATTTCGATCAGGCCAAGTCAGTCGTGCTCAAGGGGAAGACCGACCCGAGCGGGGTGTTTGTCGCCGAGCAGATGCTCGTCAAGTGTCCTTCCAAGTATCAGGGTGAAGGCGGCGAGTACCAGGATATCCGGAACGACAAAGCCGACTCTCCGCAGGGCGTCTGAGTATGGACTGGCAAGCGCCGGGCGCATTACTTATTTGGTTTGCCTGTGCCGCCAATCTGATAGCAGGTGTTGCCTTTGCGCTGGTTGCTTCGGGCAGAAATACCCTTGAACCGCTCGGGCGACGCTCATACCACGCCTTCACATTTTCGACCGTTCTTGCTTCAGCTTGGCTCTACATTTTGTTCTTCACGCACAACTATTCATTCAAATACGTCTTCGAGTATTCGGAGCGTAGTCAGCCGTTTCTCTATATCGTATCGGCTTTCTGGGGTGGTCAGGAGGGGACCTATCTTCTCTGGCTGCTCTTCAATGCGGCGTTCGGATATCTGATCCTGAAGAAGGGAGCGCAGTATCGCTACTGGGGAATGGCGGTTTTTGCGGCGGTAAATCTGTTTCTGCTTACACTTCTGGTTCGCCTTTCGCCGTTTGCCTATCTCGATCAGCCGGCGACCGACGGTGCGGGGTTAAATCCGCTGCTTCGCGATCCCTGGATGGTGATCCATCCGCCCGTCATGTTTGTCGGATACGCCGCGGCGGCGCTTCCGTTTGTCATCGCGATGGCGGCACTGCTGAAAAATGACTACTCCCGCTGGAATAGAGTGGCATTTCCATGGGTCGCCTTGACGGCGCTGGCGCTGGGTGCCGGAAACGTGCTCGGCGGTTTTTGGGCCTACAAGACTCTCGGATGGGGCGGCTATTGGGGCTGGGACCCGGTCGAGAATTCATCGTTGGTGCCGTGGATCATTTCTCTGGCCCTGCTCCATGGCATGATTATCGAGCGTCGCTCATCCGGCTTGCGTAAGTCAAACATCCTGCTGGCTGCATTCCTGTTTCTGTTGGTTGTGTACGGGACATTCCTGACCCGCAGCGGAGTACTTTCCGATTTTAGTGTACATTCTTTTGCCGACTTGGGAATCAACGGACTCTTGGTCGGATTCCTGCTCTTCTTTGTCGTCGCCACTGTGATGCTCTTCGCCCTACGGGCGCGGCAGATCGAATCGGCCCCGATCAGCTACAATTTCTATGGCCGCGAGTTTGTCCTATTTTCCGGTCTTATCGTGCTATTCCTGTTCGGAATTGTCGTCCTCTTTTGGATGTCACTGCCGATCCTGACCGGCGCTTTTTCGAGCACGCCGCGTGCGGCTGATATCGCGACCTACAATGCCTTTGCGCAGCCGATGTCGGTGTTGATCGCACTCTTACTGGCAGTCAGCCCGTTTACCAATTTCGCTGAAGTGTCGCTCTCCGGTTTGAGGATGAAAGGTGTCGCCATACTTGTGGTCTCGGTTGCCTTTTCGATGCTGGCCTATTTCCTCGCTACCGACGAGCACTTGGTGAGCGCGGTGACCGGATTTCTGGTGGCGGCCGGACTTGGCTATACGCTGGTACGGATTTCGTGGCTTAAGTCGCTTATCCCCGGATTTGTCGGAGGCACTGTAACTCTGGCGCTTTGCCTTATCGCGGGCGTCAAAGAGCCGCTGCATCTGATGTTTTTCTCTCTGGCGGCGGTGGCGCTGGTTTCGAATCTCGCCGCTACGATTTCGCACGCGGCCGCGGGACTTCCGAAACTCGGCGGTCATCTCACTCATCTTGGCTTCGCGGCGATGATTATCGGCGTACTGGCGTCGTCGTCTTTTTCGGTTGGACAGAAACTTGTCCTTGAAAGAGGAGTAGCCCAGACAGCACACGAACTGGGGATCACCTTTGACGGTCTCGCCGGACATATCGAAACGCCGAACAACGAAATCCTGCTGACGGTGATCGATGGCAGCGATACGACCCACGCCCGTCCCCAGTTGTACTTCTCGCAGCGCATGGAGGGGATGATGAAGAAGCCCTACATCCTGCGTAGTCTGACGCAAGACATCTATTTCTCCCCTGAAGATTTCAAACAGCCGACAGCCGAACCGCTGTTGCTCAAGAAAGGGGAGATGAAAAAGATCGGCCCGGTTGAGCTGACCTTTGGCGGATTTGATATGGGACAGCACGGAGATTCGAATAGTTCTCTGCGAGTGAGCGCGAAAATAGACGCTACTGTCGCAGGTACTACGCGTCAACTTGCGCCGGCCCGCATTCATTCGATGGGTGCCGACGGCAAATCTGCTGTTACTTCTTACCCCGACACCTTGGTGGTAGGCGAGAACCGATATCCGGTTGAGATCGGTTCGATTCTTGCCGATCAGGGAGCGGTTCAGATCACAATTCCGGGACTAACCGATGCGGCCCGCCCGGAAACGCTGGTCCTGGATGTCGCCACCAAGCCGCTCATTAATTTGGTATGGGGCGGGGCGATCATTGTTCTAATAGGCACTGGCCTAAGTCTCTGGCGACGCGGGCGGGAAATGGGGCAGTCAGAATTGTCGACCCCGTCCGACATAACCCATTCTGCGGTAACCACAAGAGGATAACAAGGTTGAGCAAAAGATAGATGTTGACACATGATTTAGTTTGTTATTATTTTCACAAAGTGACGATATTGTAGATATTGTTAATGGGAATTGTCCGATTTAGGCCTGAATGAAGACGGGATTCAAAGGTTCACATATGAAATCGATAAAGTTTTTAGCCATACTGGCCTGCTTAGCAACTGTTGCACTTGCAATGCCGGTCTGGGGGCAGACTGACAACGAGACCTGCTTGGGCTGCCATAACGACCCCGACCTTAAAGGTATCGGTCGTGGTGGGACCGAGATCTCGATGTTTGTCACACCCGGGATGCTCGATTCCTCTGTCCACGCGGGTATGGGCTGTATCGACTGCCATGCAGATCTGGCCGGAACGAAAGACTATCCGCACGCCGAGCAGCTGAAACCCGTCGACTGCGGCACTTGCCACTCGGATGTGAGCGCTATCTACGCCGGCTCGGCCCACGGGTCCGCGATTGCCAACAATCCGAAAGCTCCCACGTGCGCGTCGTGTCACGATAAACACAAGATCCTTTCGCACAGCAATCCGGAAGCGACCACGTCGGCGAACAAACTGCCATACACCTGCTCCAATTGCCACCATGCTCTGGTGCTGAAAAATGATCCCGATGTCCGCATCGCCGATTCATTCGAGCGGTATATGCGCGGTATTCACGCCGAGGGCGTGCGAAAAGGAATCGGCTCGGCGGCGTCGTGCAACGACTGCCATGGGATGCATGACTTGAAGAAGGCCTCCGACGCAACTTCGATGGTCAACAAGATGAACATCCCGAAGACCTGTTCGAAGTGTCACAATGACATCTATATTCAGTACAGCAAGGGAGTTCACGGTAAAGCGCTGGCGGCCGGAATACTGGACAGCCCCAATTGTACCGATTGCCACGGTGAGCACGAAATCCTGCAGATCAACGACCCGAACTCGCCGGTTAATTCCGCCAATCTCGCCGATTATGTATGCGCCAAGTGTCACAACGACCGCCGTATCAATGAGAAGTACGGCCTGGCGAAGGGACAATTCACTTCATATCAGGATTCATACCACGGTTTGGCGGTGAAGGGCGGGTCGGTCAAGGCCGCGACCTGCGTCTCGTGCCACAAGGCGCATGAGATTCTGCCAAAGGCCAACCCGGCCTCGTCGATCAATGCCCAGAACTTGACCGAAACCTGCATGAAGTGTCACCCGAAGGCCAACGCCGAATTCGCCGCCTCATATTCGCACAACGTCGCGGTGACTTCTTTCAGCAAGCTCGACAACTGGGTCAAGACGATTTACATCATCGCGATTATCATCATCATCGGCGGGATGCTCGGCCACAACATGATAATTGTCTCCAGATTCGTTATCGAGAAGCATCGTCAAAACAAGGGCGAACCGACCGTCGAGCGTTTCTCCAAGGGAATGGTTTATCAGCACCTGGTTGTAACGATCGCGTTCATCTTACTTGTGATCACCGGCTTTGCGCTAAAATATCCTGACCAATGGTGGGCCAAAGGGCTTAGCGCCGTTGGGCTAAATGAAAGTGTGCGCGGCGTTCTGCACCGGATCGCGGCGCTTCTGCTGGTGTACATTTCCATACACCACATGCTTTTCCTGTTCTTCACCAAGCGCGGCAAGATCGAGTTCAAGGCGATGATGCCCAACAAACAGGACCTGACCGACATTATTGCCAATCTCAAGTATTATCTGGGCAAGAGCCCGAATCGCCCTCAGTTTGACCGGTTCGACTACACCGAAAAAGCCGAATACTGGGCGCTGGTCTGGGGTACGTTTATCATGGCGCTGACCGGCGCGATTCTGTGGTTCCCGACCTTCTTTACGTCGATCTTCCCGGCCTGGACAGTCAAGATCGCCGAAACAGTACACTTGTACGAGGCTTGGCTTGCCACCCTTGCAATCGGCGTCTTCCACTTCTTCTTTGTCATCTTCCATCCGGATCAGTATCCGATGTCGCTGACCTGGATCACCGGCCAGATGACAGTCGACTCCTGCAAGCACCACCACCCGAAGTGGTATGAGCGCATACTCGAAGAAGAAAAGGGTGTGACAGATAAAAAGGAATCCGGTTCGGCTCCGATGTCCAAATCGCACTAAACTCCCCAACCGGGAACCAAACGTCTCCCGCCGGCTATAATGTCATTTATGACACAGCCGGCGGGAATTTTTTTACCGGCGGCCAATACGATGCGAGTGAGTGCAGAGCTTGACAGCCGAGGGAATCTTGATCTATCATTGCCGAGCTTTAGCGGCCCGGCTCCGCTGATATCATATCTTCTAATTGGAAAGAGAAGCAGACTCTTAGGAAAGAGAGTATGGAAGACAACAGATCACGAGCAATGATCGAAGCAAAGGGGTTGTCGAAATTCTACGGCGCGTTCGTCGCCATCCAAAATGTAACGTTCAGTATCCCGCGGGGGCAGATCGTGGCGTTTCTGGGTCCGAACGGCGCCGGCAAGACAACCACTATGAAAATCCTGACCGGCTTTTTGGCCCCAAGCGAAGGGAGCGCCGCAATCGCGGGTCATGACATTCGCACCGATCGAATCGCGGCCTCGCGGCGACTCGGGTATCTGCCCGAGAATGGACCCCTGTACGACAACATGACCCCGCTGGAACTACTTAAGTTTTTCGGCGAGGCGCGAAGCATGGGGGTGTCGCAGATTCAGGAACGAATCGAAGATGTCGTTCGGCAGTGCGCCCTTCGCGATGTGCTGGAGAAGCCGATCGGCAAGCTTTCTCGCGGGTATCGCCAGCGAGTGGGCCTGGCGCAAGCTCTTCTGCATGACCCTGATATTCTCATAATGGATGAACCGACCGCAGGGCTCGATCCGAACCAGATTCATGATTTCCGCGATAATATTGTCAAGCTGGGCCAGTCCAAGACTATCCTGATGTCGACACATATCCTTCAGGAAGTAACCGCTATCGCCCAGCGAGTGCTGGTCATTCACGAAGGCCGACTGGTTTTCGACGGTCTTCCGGGTGAATTGGCCAAAGGAGGAAGTCTTGAAGCAGAGTTCTATCGCCTGACCGGGCACAGGGGGGTGGCATGAAAATAAACTGGAAAGTCGTGAATGCCATCTTTCGGCGCGACTTAACAGCGTATTTCAGTTCGCCTACCGGGTATGTCTTCATCACGCTGTTTATCTTTCTGTCAGCGGCGGCTGCCTTCTGGCAGGAGAAGTTCTTCGCCAATAATCTGGCGAATCTCGACCAATTGAATTTGGTCTTCCCGTTCTTACTGCTCTTCTTCGTGCCGGCGCTCACTATGAATATTTGGGCCGATGAACGCAAACGCGGCACCGATGAACTTCTGTTCACACTCCCGGCGACTGATCTTGAAATCGTGCTCGGCAAGTATGCCTCGGTGCTGGGAATCTACAGCGTTTCGCTGGCCCTGTCATTGAGTCATGTGCTGGTGCTTTTCTGGCTCGGTTCGCCCGACCTCGGCCTCATGTTCGGCAACTATGTCGGCTTCTGGCTGTTGGGTGCGGGCATGCTGTCAGTCGGCATGCTGGCGTCGTTGCTGACCGCCAACGCCACGGTCGGGTTCATACTCGGCGCCGTCTTTTGTTCACTGTTTGTCTTTGTGCAGCCCGGCGATTTCGTCTGGAGCCGAAGTATTCAGAGACTTTTGTCACCGATCGGCGTTTTCGACTATTTCGGATCTTTCTCCAAAGGCATAGTGAGTCTGACCGGACTTCTGTATTTCTGCTCGATGGTTGGCGTGATGCTCTATCTGAATGTCTTGTTGGTCGGCAGGCGTCACTGGCCGGCCGCTTCAGATGGCCACAAGTATTGGCTGCATCAGGCGGTTCGCGCGGTGGCGATTGTCGTGGCAGTTGCGTCGATCAACGTGATCATACATCGCGCCAATTTCCGTGTCGATACGACCGCCGAGCGTCTACACTCGCTATCAAGCGAGACCAAACAATTGATCTCGTCGATTCCTTCTGATCGTCCGGTTCTGATACAGGCATACGTAAGTCCCGATGTTCCGCGTGAATATGTCGAGACGCGCGACAATCTCTTGAGCAGTCTGGACGAGATCAGCGCGGTCTCGGGTGGACGAGTTCAGGTGTTGATACATAATACCGAGCCGTTCACCGAAGAAGCGCGCACGGCGCGGGATAAGTTTGGCATTTCACCGCGCGAAGTACTTTCCACTGAAAGCTCAAATCTTAAGTCGGCTCAAGTATTCCTCGGTGTCGCTTTCACAAGCGGCACTGGCGAAGAAGTTGTGCCGTTCTTTGATCGCGGCCTTCCGGTTGAATACGAACTGGTGCGTAGTATCGCCGTAGTGGCAAGCACCAAGCGAAAGAAAATTGGCGTCTTGACAACACCCGCCAAGGTATTCGGCGGATTCGATTTTCAGTCGATGAACTCGACACCGCCCTGGTCGATTGTCGATGAGCTGAAGAGCCAATACGAAGTGATGGAAGTATCCGCCGAGCAGCCGATCACAGCCCAGCTTGACGGTCTGCTGGTCATCCTTCCCTCAGCGTTAACCCAACCGGAAATGGACAACCTTCGGAACTATGTATTGGCCGGACACCCGACACTAATCTTTGAAGATCCGATGCCGATGGTCAATCCGGCGCTGTCGCCCACTTTGCCGGCCGACGCTCAGTCCAATCCATTCCAACAGCAACAACAGCAGCCCAAGCCCAAAGGCGACATCACGCAGTTCATGAGCGCGATTGGTGTCAATTTCAATCAGACACAGATCATCTGGGATACCTACAATCCGCACCCGGCGCTCGGCCAGCTTCCGCCTGAAATCATCTTTGTTGGTCAGGGGAACCAATCCGGCGAGGCCTTCAATGGGGAATTTGTCGCTACCTCGGGACTTCAGGAGGTGGTGGCTCTTTATCCGGGATATTTACAGTCTCCGGCCGGGAGCCCGTTCAAGTTTGAACCCCTTCTGCGAACGGGTCGTGTGACGGGCCTGTTGAACTGGAGCTCCCTTATCCAGCGTTCGTTCTTCGGAATGACCATGAACCGCAATCCGCGCCGTCAGCCGACCGGCGAGTCATACATCCTTGCCGCGCGGATACACGGCGACGCTCCTGCCGATTCAAGCATTTCCGAAGCGCCGCGCAAGCTCAATGCCATTGTCGTCGCCGATGTCGACATGGTCTCGGAGCAATTCTTCAAGCTTCGCGAACGCGGCATGGAGAACTTCAATTTCGATAATGTGACCTTTGTACTGAACTGCATGGATGTTCTCGCCGGTGATTCATCTTTCATTGAGCTTCGCAAGAAGCGCGTGCGGCATCGTACGCTTGAATCAGTCGAAGAAAAGACACGCGGCTTTGTAGAAAAGAGCTTGAACGACCAAAAGGAAGCGGAATCCAAAGCTGCGACTGCCTTGGCCGACGCTCAGGCCCGCCTAAACGAAAAGGTCGAAGAAGTCAGAAACCGAACCGACCTGGACGCTCAGACCAAGCAGATCATGGTTCAAAACCTGCAGGAAGTCGAAAACAGGCGCTTTGAAGTCACAAAGGCCTCGATTGAATCCGACAAGGACGCTGCCATCGCACGGAGCAAAGAAGCCACCGAGGCCTCGGTGCTAACCATTGAAAGCCGGATCAAAACGCTGGCGGTTCTGCTTCCCCCGATTCCGGTCTTTATCGCCGGTGTGATGATTTTCGTCAAACGCCGCAAACGCGAAAAGGAAGGGGCGGCGGCGGCCCGACGCCTGAGGAGCTAAGCCATGAACGATACTCGCAAAACAATATATTATGCCGCCGCGGCGCTTGTGCTGGTTGTCCTCGCCTGGCTATCGCTGCCGCGCCAGTACACTCCCGAAGCATTCCATGATCAAGGTCAGAAATTCTTCCCGGCCTTTACCGACCCGAACGCGGCGACCTCAATGGAAGTGATCGATTGGGATGAAACCTCGGGCCGCGCCAAGCCATTTAAGGTCCAGTTTAAAAACGGACGATGGACCATCCCTTCGCACCATGATTATCCCGCCGACGGCAGGGATCGTCTGGCGAAAACCGCCGCCGGAGTGATCGATCTTACCAAAGACGATTTCCGCACTGACAATATCGCCGAATTTGCCGACTGCGGTGTCATAGATCCGTCCGATGACAAAGCCACGAGCGCCGTCGGTCGCGGTCAGCGCATCACCATTCGCGGAGCGAGTGACGAAGTGCTCGCCGATTTCATCATAGGGAAGTTTGTCGCGGGCAAAGCCGATTACCGATATGTCCGCGTGCCGGGGCAGAACCGGGTTTATGCTGTCAAAGCCAAACTCGAAATCTCAGCTAAGTTCGAAGACTGGATCGACCGCGATCTGTTGCAGGTTTCCAAAGATCAGGTCGCGAAGATCATGCGCCGCGATTATTCGATCAATGAACGAACCGGCAGCGTGGAACAGCGGGATAACCTGACGCTGACTCAGAAAGACGGCAAATGGTCGATGAACGGCGGCACTGTTGACTCAGCCGCGGTCCAGGCACTTTTGAGCGCTATCGATTCGGTGACCATTGAAGGTGTGCGCAAAAAACCGGAAGGCCTTTCAGCCACGTTGCGGGCCGAACAGGGAGGATCGATCACGCAAGCCGATCTGATGTCGCTTCAAAGCAAGGGATTCTATCTCAGTCGCGACGGCCAGCTATTGTCCAACGAGGGCGAGCTTCAGGTGCAGGCCAAAGACGGCATCACCTATGTGTTGCGCTTCGGCGAGGTACTCCACGGCTCCGGATTGCTCATCACATCGGGCGAGGGAGAAGAGGACGCGGCCGCCTCAGGCGCCGCCGCCAGCCGCTACTTGTTCCTAAGCTGCAGTTTCGATTCGAAGTTTTTCCCCGAACCCAAGCGGCCGACCGATACGAGCTGGGTCGGCAAGCCCGATTCAACTCTGACCGCCGCTCAGAAAGAGCAATCTTCTATTAAAGCCGAGCATGATAGCTGGCGCGCCAAGGTCGAAGGCTCCAACAACCGATCTGTGGAATTGAACCGCCGCTATGCCGACTGGTACTATGTGATTACGTCCGACGCCTTCGACAAACTGCATGTCGGTAGGGCCGAATTGTCCGGCAAGAAAAAGTAGATTCACTACAAAGACTGCAATGAGAAACGGCTCCGTCGACCATCGCCGCGGAGCCGCTTTTCATTTTGATTGAAGACTACGTTACGCTTTGACCGGTTGCGATGTCTTCTGAAGGACATCGACCGCCCGGCGGATCATGTCGGTCTTGCAGGCGTAGGCGAAGCGAACCGACGGGGTTTCATCGTAGAAGATGTCTCCCGGAATCGCGCCGAGTTGATACTGGTCGATCAGGTGGTTGGACAGATCCCAGGCCGTCCCGCGCCAATTTTCGGTGATCTGCGCATACACATAAAAGGCGCCGCGCGGTGCAACTTTGCAGGTAAGGAAGTCAGTCTTATTCACGCCTGCAAACAGCATGTCGCGACGCTCGCGATATGCCTTAAGCATGGTGTCGATACAGTCCTGCGGTCCGTTGAGTGCGGCCGTGCCGGCCCACTGCGACGGCGTTGAAATTCCGTTCGCCGTGTACAGAATCATCTTCTTGATATTCTCCGCGAACTTTTCAGACGTACAAACCGCATAGCCGAGCCGCCAACCCGACATCGCATAGCTCTTCGAGAAAGTGAAAGCGGTGATGATCTTGTCGCGAACTTGCTTCGGATAGTCGGCCGCGACCGCGGCGATACTGACATGCTCGGTGTCGTAGATGATATCTTCGTACGCTTCGTCGGCGATGATATACAAATCGCGCTTGGCGGCGATATCCAGAATGCGTTTCAGGTCCTCGCGAAACATCACACCGCCGGTCGGATTCTGCGGCGTATTGATTGCAATCGCTTTGGTGCGCGAAGTGATCTTGCTTTCGAGTTCATCCAAATCCCAGCGGTAGCCGAGTTCAGGGTGAAGTTTCACCCGGTTGAGCGTCCCACCCGCGGCGATAATGATCTGACCGGTAGCAGTCCAATTCGGAACCTGAAACATCACCTCGTCGCCTTCGTTGAGAATCGAGCGAAAAGTGCAATAGAGGGCGTGCATGCCGCCGGCGGTAACAAATGTCTGCTCGGGAGAATTCAAGTACGAGATCTTATTCTTCGTCTGCGTCTTTTTCAGAATAGCTTCGCGAAGCGGCTTGATGCCCGCCGAGGGAGCGTAGTGCGTCAGGTTGTCTTTGAGAGCTTTGGACATCGCTTCTTTGACATGATCGGGCGTGTCGAATCCGGGATCGCCGGACTCAAGGCGGAGCGGATCGGGCATCTGAAGCAGCCGATCGCGGACAGTCACAATTCCTTCAAAGACAACTTTTGGCAGCAGCGTGTTCATGGGCTCTCCCGGTCGAGGTAAGATTGTTGGGTGATCGACGGGCTACACAAATTCCCGGCGGTCGGGGCAGAATAGATTGGTTTAGTCCACGACGCAATAGATTTGTGACGTGTCCCGTTGCCAACATTCGGCAAACCCAACCCCCAACAGGGGAGCGACTTAAGTGGAACACATTAAGCGGTAGTCGAGGCCTTAGTTCGGTACTCAGACTCTACGTGTCCGACGGAGAAGAATCGACTTCGCATTCCGACCAGAATGAAGAGCGGTACAACCGCGGTCAGGAGGAATATCGTGTTGAGCGGTAACCCGGCGTAGCGATTCAGCAACGACGTGAGAAATGTCCCACCACCCGTGCCCGCAAGAACCGTCGCCACCATGATTCCGGAAACGAGATGAGTCCGAGTCGTGACCAGCTGGGAAGCGTGCCCAAGCAGAAACGGATAAACAGCCGCACACGACAATCCGGCAAGAATGAATCCGGCGATCTGAACGGCTGGAGCTGGTAGTTGGGAGATCAGAACAAAAACGAGAGAAGTCACAAGCGGCGACCAGATAGCAATAACTCGACCGCTCGCTCGGCTCGACGCGGCGAACGCGAGTCTGCCGAGCATCACCGCCCCCCAAAACCCTGACAAGACCAAGCCCGCCGACGCGACACTGACGCCGGCGAATTCATGAAGGTATATGACGCACCAATTGCTGAAAGTGGCTTCGGAAAGGCCGTACAAAAGAGCCAGCGATCCCAATAGAATCAGCGGCTTCCCGATCGACTGGTCTCCCTGCGCGATAGTCGTTGGACGGGATTCAACAGATTGCTGCGGCACTCTCAGCATTGCGCTGAGCCACAGTCCAGTGCCCCCAATCAACAGCGGCATCAGCCACCAATAGCCGACGGCAACACAAACGCTGAGGCCGAGCGGAGCAAAAGCCAGCCCGCCGCCAAGCATCGTATGAAGCGCCGCCACACCTCGGCTCTGATGGTCGGGCCAGGCGCGCGCTGCCAACACGTTGGCAATTGAGATTCCTCCGCCTATGCCGAACCCCATGAACACATTTGCAGTCAGTGTCAAAAGATACGCCGTGGTTGAGCGATCCGGTAACAGTGCGATGGACGCAAGCAGTAACATAGCGGCGACACAACTAATCAGAGCCAGACGAAGCAAACCCCGCTCAGACCACAGTTTCTTGATCTTAGGCGATATGAGCGAAGAAGAGATGGCCAGAAGAGTCTGGGCTACAAATAGTGAACCGTACTGGGCTGCGGAAAAATTGTAAGAAGCAGGGTCGGTGAAAACGTTGCCGCAGGCGGGAAAGATCGAGGCCGAAGAGCCGATCACCAGCCCGGCTGCAAGTATGTGTGCTCGATTGCGGGGGAGAGAGGCAACGGAATTCGATGATATAGTACGCAGCATTGCCGCCCAAGAAACGCGGCTTAGTCGTCACTATCAATAGAGAAACAGACCGAACCAGATCAATTATCAGATTTTCGGATCGAGTTCCAGTTTGAACCAAGTCAACCCGAAGGCCAACGCGATGAATGCCTTCACATCGGGCGGCCATCCGGCGCCGAGCCAATACATATAGCAAGCGAGAGAAGACCCAAAGAAGAGACTATACGACCCTTGGCGGATACGATAGAAACAGAGGTGCATCGTTCCCATGGTAACAAAGAGTATGATGAAAGCCGGCGCCGCGAGCATCACCATCCATTGCCAGACATCAAGCGACTTGAAGGGATTTGCCACCGGCGAATCGTTGGGGAAGAATGTCACTGAAAGGACGTGACCCGCCAGAAAGAAAAAAGCCAGCGCGATGTTCAACCCCGAGTCCATTTCATCGTGCTTGATCGACCGGAGCGACGCCATGACAAAGAAAATGATGGCGGCAACGAAGATCACCTGGTGAAGCTGGGCGCTCTTGGCGAAAATGTCGGTCAGTGAATCCAACATGATACTTTTTTCCTTACTACCAAGCAGAGTAAATACCATGCCGAGTCGAGCGGCTGGCGCGCCCACAACCTAACGCATTGCTGGCCAGCGCGTTACATTGGCGCCCGTGAGGGCGTTTGCCAAAGTAGATGACATTACTCCCTGTTGACTTTGCACTTAGTTGCAACCAGCAAGTACGTTTAGTTGAGGGGCAAGGCGGGGGAGGGGACTGAAAGCTTTCCTGCATTGCGACTTCTTTTATCTTGTAATCGCGCCGCCAGGCAGATACATTACCCTCACAAGAATTGGTGTCTGTACTGCTTTTATCGTAGAATGGCAAATCATTACAACTTAAAGGCGGAACTGGTGCCGTAGCGCAATCGTGCGCAAGAACACGTTCGCCTTGGTATTGTGAGGGGCACAACGCTCGTCGTGTGCCGGGTGAACAAGATCGGAGAATCGTATGAAGATCTATGTGGGGAACCTGCCGTTCGACACATCTGAGGACCAGTTGCGACAGGCCTTTGAGGCCTTTGGGCAGGTATCGGAAGTGAACATCGTCATGGACCGTGAGACCGGGCGTCCGCGCGGTTTCGCGTTTGTCGAAATGTCGCAAGCCACCGAGGCCAATGCGGCAATTACAGGACTTAACGGCCAGAATTTCAACGGCCGTAATCTCAATGTGAACGAAGCCCGCCCGAGACCGGAAGGCGGTGGTGGCGGTGGTTTCCGTGGTGGTCGTGGTGGCGGCCGTGGCGGCGGCGGACGCGGTGGCAGCGGTGGCGGCGGCGGCGGTGGTCGTCGCGGCGGCTGGTGATTTCACCACTTACCATATTGAATTAATTCTACCCGAGGGGAGATCCGAACCGGGACTCCCCTCGGGATTTTTTCAGCTCCCGCTAACCGACTTCGTTGTCGCTGCTTCAGAGGCCAATGTCACCCGTTGAGACACCTGCCAATAATAGGCGAGTTCGACCAAAAAACCTGCAGCGCGATCTGCAGAATTTTCAGCAGTCCAGCCGGGCCAGGAGTATCTGGCAACTTTGCAATACAATCATACCGTACTTTGCGTTTTGGGCGCTCTCCTGGTGGTGCCTAACCATTTCGTTCTGGCTGGCGCTCCCTTGTCTGATCGTGACCAGCGGATTCGTCATTCGGACTTTTATTCTTTTCCACGACTGCGGACATCAGGCCTTTTTCCGCTCAAAGCGGGCCAATGATTTTTGGGGACGTATCACCGGCGTTCTGACCCTCACGCCCTACTACTATTGGCACGCCAGCCATGCCCGCCATCACGCGACATCGGGAAATCTCGACAAGCGCGGATTCGGCGATGTCTGGATGATGACGGTAGACGAATACCTTGAATCCTCACGATCGGTGCGGCTGCAATATCGCATCTATCGTCATCCGCTCGTGATGTTCCTGCTGGGACCGCTGTTCATTATGCTCATTAGTCATCGCCTGGTGCGATCCGGATCGAATACGCGTGAGCGCAACAGCGTCTGGTTGACCAACGGCGCAATTCTAATTCAATGGGTTTTGCTGTCCTGGATCGTCGGCTGGCAGGCGTTCTTGATAGTTCAGCTGACTTCGCTGCTGTTTGCGTTAAGCGCCGGTGTTTGGCTGTTCTACGTCCAGCATCAATTCGAGGGAGTCTATTGGGAACGAGATCAACAGTGGGACTTTGTTACCGCCTCGCTTGACGGCGGCTCGTTTTACCATCTGCCGAAAATACTGGCCTGGTTCACCGGGAATATCGGGTACCACCATGTGCATCACCTGAACTCGCGCATCCCCAACTACAATCTTCCGCGCTGCCACGAGCAAATTGAACCACTCCAGCAAATCACGCCGATAAAGCTCTTTTCAAGTCTCAAATCGCTCAGATTCCGACTGTGGGACGAAAAACGGCGGGTCATGGTCAGCTTCGGCGACCTGAAGCGCATGAGCGCGCCCTCGGCAGATTAGACTGAATTTACCCCTCATTTGCCGTTTGCTCTCACCCCGCTAATCGGCTAATTTGTCCCCCATTAACTGAACGGTTTCGCTGCATCGACGCGGCGAGGCGCTGTCTATACTTTGGTGAGGATACCTCAATGATCACATTTCGCGTTTCGGGAATCTCCGCCTGTGCGGCTATGTTATTCACGAGTGCGCTGGCGCTCTCAGCCGATTCGCCGGCCCCTGACGATTCGACAAAAAAGAAATGGGACGTCAGCCAGCCCTTTCTTCCAAGCGACACGCTGAGCTTTGAAACTTCGGAGGGGACATGGATGACGGTCGATGTATCCCCCGACGGCAGGAATCTTGTCTTCGACTTGCTCGGCGACATCTACACCATGCCGTTCTCGGGTGGCGAAGCAAAACTTCTTTGCGGCGGGCTGGCGTGGGAGATTCAACCGCGGTTCAGTCCCAACGGCAAGCAGATATTGTTCACCAGCGACCGAGGCGGCGGTGACAATATCTGGATCATGAACGCCGACGGCTCCAACCCGCAGCAAATCACCAAGGAGAAGTTCCGCCTGCTGAATAATGCCGCGTGGCATCCGGGCGGCGAATATCTGGTCGCGAAGAAGCATTTCACCAGCGAACGTAGTCTTGGCGCAGGGGAGATGTGGATGTACAAAGTGCCCGAAGGCGGCGCGGGTGTCCAGTTGACCAAGCGCAAAAACGACCAGATGGATGCCAACGAGCCGGTTTTTTCGCCGGATGGAAAGTATCTCTACTGGTCTGAGGATATGTCGCCGGGCCAGGCGTTCGAATACAACAAAGACCCCAACGGCACCATCTTTATGATTCGCCGCCTGGATATGCTAACTCACGAGATCACCAATCTGATATCGGTCAACGGCGGCGCCTGTCGTCCGCAGGTATCGCCCGACGGCAAGACGATTTCGTTTGTGCGTCGCGTACGAGGTGCGTCGGTTCTGTCGCTGTTTAATCTCGACAATGCTGGTATACGTGAAGTGTGGAATGGGCTCGATGAAGACCAGCAGGAAACCTGGTCGCTCTTTGGCGTCTATCCCGGTTATTGTTGGACTCCCGACGGCAAACAAATCGTGATCTGGGCAAAAGGAAAACTCTGGCGAGTCGAGGTAGCTACCGGCACGCCGACAGAGATTCCGTTCCACGCCAAAGTCACGCAAACAGTCACAAAAGCGATTCGCTTCACCAACGATATCAGTGGCGCCACGTTTCCTGTGAAAGTCATTCGCTGGCCGCAGCCGTTCGGCGCTTCCGGCGACATTCTCTTTCAGGCGCTCGGATACCTGTACCGAAAATCAGCCAACGGAACGCCGGCACGTCTGACCAAGCAGACCGACTACTATGAATTTGCTCCCGCACTTTCACCCGACGGCAAACAGATCGTCCACGTAACCTGGAGCGATACTTCGGGCGGATCTATTCGCGTCATGACCGCCGATGGCAAATCGAGTCGGACGCTCGTCTCACGTCCCGGCCATTATGTCTCGGCGTCCTTTTCGCCCGATGGTCAATGGGTGGTCTATCAACGCGGCGGGGGAGACGGATATCGCGGACGACTCTGGACCGAGGATCAGGGGATCTATCTGATCGACGCTCTCGGTAAGAGCGCTCCCAAATTTCTGACGCGCGAGGGGGAGAAGCCGCAATTCTCAAAGGACGGTCAGCGCATCTATCTGCAATCATACGAAGGCGACAAATCGGCGCTGGTGAGTGTCAATCTGCTCGGTTCAGACCGTCGTGTCCATGCGACATCCGAACACGCCAGCGACTTTGTGCTTTCGCCCGATGAGAAGTGGCTGGCTTTCGAAGAACTTTGGCAGGCCTATCTGATTCCATTCCCGGCCACCAGCAGTGCAATTGATCTCTCTCCGGATATGACCGCTCTTCCGGTGAAACAGCTATCGAAAGACGCCGGCACCTACCTGAACTGGTCGCGCGACAGCAAGAAAGTCTACTGGAGTCTTGGTCCCGAGCTGTTCTCAGTAGACGCATCGGCCATGTTCGATACTGACACCACCAAGAAAGTCACACCGACCACAACCAATCTCGGCTGGAACGAGCCGGCCGATCTGCCCTCGACCGATGTTTACTTTGTCGGGGCGCGAATCTTGCCTATGCAGGACATGTCGGAGATTAAAAATGGCGTTGTGCATGTGAAAGGGAACAAGATAGCTGAAGTCGGCACGGCCGATCAGGTGAAAGTCCCGGCGGGTGCGCACACCATAGACGTGACCGGGAAATTGCTCATGCCCGGCTTTGTCGATGTCCATGCGCACACCGGATCGAGCAATCAGGGCGTCTATTCACATCAGAACTGGGCTCTACTGGCGAATCTCGCATTCGGCGTTACAACCACTCACGATCCCAGCAATAATTCGCAGATGATCTTTGCCGAGGGCGAGCTGATGCGCAAGGGCGACTTGCTCGCTCCGCGCGTCTTCAGCACTGGAACGATTCTCTACGGCGCCGAGGGCAGCTTTAAGACGGTCATTAACAGCTACGACGACGCGGTCAGCGCTATCAAGCGAACCGCGGCCTGGGGAGCGTTTTCGGTCAAATCGTACAACCAACCGCGACGTGAACAGCGTCAGATGGTCATCAAAGCAGCCAACGAGCAAAAAGTGATGGTAGTGCCGGAAGGCGGCTCCACCATGCACAACAATCTCAATCAGATTCTCGACGGTCATACAACTATCGAACATGCCCTCCCGGTCGCGCCGCTCTATGAGCCCGAATTGCGGCTGTTCAGTTTTTCAAAGACAGGATATACTCCAACTCTGATTGTTGGCTACGGCGGAATCTTCGGCGAAAACTACTGGTACCAGCACAGCGATGTCTGGCTCAACGAGCGGCTGTCGCACTTTGTGCCGCGCTCGGTGCTCGACCCGCGGTCGATCCGCCGTACTATGGCGCCTGATTCCGAATACCACCACTTCGCGCTTTCTCGCACCGCCAGTGAAATTCTCAAGCGCGGCGGGACCGTTGAATTGGGCGCTCACGGTCAATTGCAGGGACTCGGCGCCCACTGGGAACTTTGGATGCTTGCTCAGGGCGGAATGTCTAACCATGAGGCCCTTCGCTGCGGCACCTACCTTGGAGCAAGGGTTCTTGGACTGGACAATCAGATCGGTTCGATACAGACCGGTTTGTTGGCCGATTTTATCGTAATCGACGGTGACCCGGTGGCGGACATCCGCCAATCTGAGAATATCTTGTATACAGTGATCAACGGTCGCGTATTCAATGCGATGACGCTCGAACAGTTGGAGCCGACCCGCAAGCCCCTTACCAAAGGACCGAATCTTAGTCAGCTTGTCCCGGCCGATGCTCATCACGACTGTATGGGAGATTGAGTCGCTTTTAGGAAATCCAGAACAAAGGCCTGTCGAGTCTATGTCGACGGGCCTTTTCTTTTCTCATAAAAATCGTCGAATTGTCATTTGTAGCTGAACAAATGATATCGCGCGTCCGTACATAAACCGGAAACGGTAATCCGCCTCTTACCAATCCATTCCCGACCCTCTGTTTGGGCAGAGGGAATTGGGTTTGTCCGTCATAGTTATAGGAATCCCTGTCGGGAGAAAGGCATTGGTAAGGTTCGCATATGTTCAAGGCGGTATTCCGCCTGATACTCACACTCATTGTGGGGATCGGGCTGCTTCCGGTCGTCTCGGGAGGGACCACCACATCGACGGCTGGCTTCTCACCGGTTTTCAAGCCAAAGCTCGAAGTCAAATCGCTTAGCGCAAAGATCAGCATCGACGGAAAGCTGGACGATCCCGGTTGGAAATCTGCCGCCGTAATCGACCAATTTCACGAACGTCAGCCCGGCGACAATACGCCCCCGGAAAAACCAACAACGGTGATGGTAGCGTACGACGACTCGCGCGCCTATTTCGCTTTCGTCTGCAAAGACGATCCTCACGCCATTCGTGCTACCATGTCGCAACGCGATCAATGGTCGGGTGATGACGCGGTCGGTTTCTATCTTGATACCTACGGCGACGGCGCCTGGGCGTATCAATTGTGGGTCAATCCTTACGGAATCCAGAAAGACTTGCTCTGGACCGCGTTCGGCGGGTTTAACGATGTCGGTTTCGACGTGATCTGGCAGTCGGCGGCTCGCATAACCGATTCGGGCTGGATTGCCGAGATTGCCATTCCGTTTTCCTCCATACGCTTCCCGGACAAGGCCGAACAGAATTGGAAGATCGAAATATTCCGGCAACGCCCGAGGGGGACAACCTATGTCTATTCATGGGGCGCCAATGATCGAACCGACCAATGCTTTCCGTGCCAATGGGGAACACTTACCGGAATCACAGGTGTCCACGCGGGAAAGGGTGTCGAAATTCTCCCTGCGTTGGTGGCACATCAGACGGGCGAAGTGCAGAATGTCGCAAACCTGGACGCACCTTTCGAAAATGAAAGCGCCAAAGGCGAACTGTCCGTCGGCGGAAAATATGCGATCTCATCGGATATGACACTTGAAGGCGCGATCAATCCTGATTTCAGTCAGATTGAGGCCGACGCCGCTCAGATTCTCGTGAACTCTACGATTTCATTCCTCTATCCCGAGCGGCGTCCGTTCTTTCAGGAAGGCGCCGACATCTTCCGCACACTATTCAATTCATTCTATACACGTACAGTGAACGATCCGGATGTCACCGCCAAGTTCACCAGTCGTCACGGCAAGACCAGATTAGGCATCCTGTCGGCTTATGATAAAAACAGTCCGTACATTATCCCGCTCGATGCCAGCAACGTATTCCTGAATGGCGACAAGAGCTTGATCAATGTTCTGCGCGGGTCGCAGCAATTTGGGCGCAGTTCGTCGATCGGATTCATGCTGACTGATCGTCGCTACGATGTCGGCGGATCGGGGTCTATTGCCAGTGTCGACGGAAATCTCCGTCTGACCAGAACTTCCTCGTTCCAGGGTCA
>CAYVWS010000020.1:0-26864 GCA_964455535.1 uncultured Ignavibacteriales bacterium
TGGCTCAGGCGGTCGCCCCCGGAGGAAATTCCGGCACCGCCAGTATCCACGATCAGGTACTCACCAAAGAAGAGGGGCTGAGTCGTTTTCTTGTCGAAGACTGGTATCTCAAGCGATGTCTGATCGATCACTTTATCTCGCCGAATGCGTCGCTGGAGTCATTCGCTTCGGGCAAATACAGCGAATCGGGCGATTTCATTGTTGAGCCGTATGAGTTCGCCTTCGATCGGGATGCCGTCGTATTGTCCCGGGAAGGTCATATCCGATTTGCCGACCGGCAGGTTCGTGTGCGACTGCGCAAATCAATCGAGTTAGCGTCAAACGACGGTCTGCTAAAAGTTGATTATCAATTGCAGACACTCGACGGTGATTCAGTCGAAGTCGCGCTCGCCGTGGAAAACAACTTTAGTTTTCAGGCGGGACATGCCGAAGACCGGTATGTAACTATTGACAGCGAGCGGCCGTCCGAATCCTACCTCGACGCAACCGGCCGTCACCCGAACGCCCGTACGATCGCGATGTTCGACGATTGGCGACAATTGGGCGTGGCGGTTTCCTGTGACCGCGAAGCCGAAATCTGGCGGATGCCTATTTTCACTGTTTCGCTGTCCGAGGGCGGGTTTGAGCGGGTGTATCAGGGGACGACCCTTGTGCACAAAGTGCCGCTTGTACTGTCGCCGAGTCCGATATCGATCAGATTCACGATCGTGGCCGGCGGTGGCACCAAGATCCAGTCGATACTCAGTGATCGACTCCGAGCCGATCGGTCGATGTCGGTCTGACCGCTTGTCATGGCATCGGGGACTGCATATCTTTGTCGCAGTGCTCGATCACATCGCAGAGATCATGGCAGGATGCACCGCAGTTGCGGCCTTGACCGGCGCGGGGATTTCGGCCGAATCGGGGGTTCCCACTTTTCGCGGCAACGAAGGACTCTGGGCCAAGTTCCGCCCTGAGGATTTGGCCAGCATGGATGCTTTCCTGGCTAATCCGAAAATCGTGTGGGAGTGGTACAACTGGCGGCGCGAACTGATGGCCGGTGTCACGCCCAACGACGGTCACCGGGCGCTGGCTAAATGCGAGTCGATCTTCCCGGAGTTCACACTCTTGACGCAAAACGTCGACGGTCTCCATGCCCAGGCGGGCTCCCGGCGAATTCTTGAATTACACGGCAATATTCATCACAACAAATGTGCCGACTGCAACCGGCCGGTCGATGTTGACTCAATTGACCCAAAGAATATCCCGGCCTGTCCGGCGTGCGGGGGAAAAGTGCGCCCCGATGTTGTCTGGTTCGGCGAAATGCTCGACGAGGAAACCATCGACCGGGCCTTTCAATTGGCCGAAGAATCGCAGGTCTTCCTGGTTATCGGGACCTCGGCACTGGTCCATCCGGCGGCCTCACTGCCGTTGGTCGCCAAGAAGTGCGGCGCCACCGTCGTTGAAATAAACATCGAGACGACCCCGCTGTCCGATATTGCCGACTTTCATATCGGCGAAAAATCAGGTATCTTTCTTCCGTTGTTGCTGCAAAGGATCGAACGTCTGCGCGCCGACCGAAAGGTACAACCGAAGTGACCGCGACCGAGTATAATCGTCAGATGACATCTCACTCTCTAAAGCGCCTTGGCCATTTGGCCGTAGTGATCTTGCTCGCGGCGGTCTTTGTCAACTCAAGCGGATGTGTGTACTACAACACTTTCTTCAACGCCCGGAAGTCATTCGACGGGGCGGAAAAGACCCGCAAGGCCTCGGGCAGTGCCGATCTCAATGCCTACGAGACCGCCATCGCGAAGTGTCTCAAAATCATCGATAATTATCCCAAATCGAAATACTACGACGACGCTCTCTTTGTGCTGGCTGTTTCATACTACCACACCAACAAGTTTGATAAATCGGAGCGTCGCCTGCGCGAATTGATCGCCAATTATCCGCAGTCGAAGTATATCAAAGAAGCAAGCGTCTACCTCTCGCAGGCGCGCCTTCAACTGGGCGAAACCGAAGAAGCAATGGCCGGATTCGACGAGGTTTTTCACAGCGACTACCCCAAAGACTTCAAAGCGCGGGCCGCTATGGAGCTCGCGAAATACAACGAAGGCGAAAAAAAGTACGACGCAGCCATCAGCTACTACCGGTCGGTGCGTGATTCGTTGGGAAATCAGGAGCAGCAGCGCCAGGCCCAGATAGCAATAGCGGAACTTTTGTACAACAACGTGCAATTCGGAAATGCGTTGGGCGAGTACCTTCAGATCCTTGGACTCAAACCCGCGAAATGGGAAGAATTTCACGCCCTTTACCAGGCCGCTGATTGTGCCTACAAGATTACGCGCGTCACCGACGGTCTGGCGTACCTGAAGCGACTGGCCGATAATCAGCTCTATTACGATTCGCTGGGGACGCTAAACCTGAAGATGGCTGAAGGGTACGAGCAGGAAGGCGAACTGACCCGGGCGCAGGGGCTCTATGGCGATGTGGCGGCCACGTCGACGAACAAAGTCTGGGTTACGTTTGCGTACTATCGACTGGGGCTGATTTTTCAGTTCGATTTCGATGATCTGGAACAAGCCCGCTACTATTACGACAAGGCGGTGGAAGCGGGCAGGAGCGCCGGTAAACAAACCGATGCCGCTACCGATGCCTTGCAGCGTTCCGCCGATATCAGCAAGATTGCGGCATATCAGATAGCCCCGAAGAAAGAAGGCGATACCACCAGCGTGACGCAGGCAAAGCTCGATGATGCCGCCGCCCGCCTGTTTGAACTTGGACAATTGTATTGGTTCCAGCTTGATCGGCCCGACTCGGCGATTTCGGAAATGCAGTACGTTGTCGATTCGTTCCCGACCGCTCGTGTGGCGCCGCGGGCCATGTTGGCGCTGGCTCAGATGATCCGCGAGCACAATGACGATTCGACCTCGGCCGATTCGATCATTCGACTCATCCCGGCGCAATATCCCAAATCCGACGCGCTTCCGGATATTTACGAAGCACTTGGTCTCAAAGGAACACCTGCTGATACCGGCTACGCAGAGCAGTACATCAGGAAAGCCGAGGACTTCTGGACTGACGACGAAAATCTCGATTCCGCCCGGTACTGGTATCAGTATGTGATCGACTCGTTTCCGCACTCGAAGTATGTCGACCAGGCCCGCTTCACACTGATCTGGCTGACCGGCGAGTATGAGAGCGCCGGAGATTCTTCGCTGTTTTTCGCGTACCGGCAGTTCGCCGACTCATTTCCCAGATCGACGTATGCCTCGCTGGCGGTCAGTATGCTTCCGGGAAATGCGCGTCCCGCCCTGCCGCTGGAAGAGGGAGAGGCGGGCGATTCAACCGCCTTTGCCGCCCACGAGGGAGAAGATTCGCTGCTCGCGGGAGATGAGGCACAGGACACAACCTCCGGCGTGTTGCCCCCCACAACCGATCCCCAGTACGCATACTATTTTCGCGATAACGATACGTTGACACTTTTGACCCTGCAGCCGATACGTACCGACGAGCCGTTTGAATTTCCGCAGGAGGCATACAATATCGAGTGGAACGACTTTTTCATGTATTTTCAGTTGCACCTTGATTTCTCGGGGAAAGTTGATGAATTTGAGCTGAAAACATCCTCGGGAAACCCGGAAATAGATCGACGAGCGAAGAGACACCTTGAGACAAGCACGTTCAATCCGCAGCAGATTCGCGGAGAATACCAGGGACACTGGTTTGTCTGGAAATTTGTTGTCTCCAAGCCCGAGTATTTGAGAAGATGACCAAGCCCTCCTGCGAAGACACGACTCTTGTCGCGGTCCGCGACCTGCATCACGGATATTTCTCATTCACCTTTGCGCCGTATTCACGGGCGGCCGAGTGTCGTCCGGGAAGTTTCGTGCATGTTCAGTTGACTGCTACCGATGTGTATCTTCGCCGCGCTATGTCGGTGGCGTCGGTCAACTCGCGAAAGCATGAACTTGAAATTATCTTCAAGATTTTTGGGCGTGGGACGGCTACGCTTTCCAAATTTACAGTTGGGTCGCGCCTCAATATCCTCGGGCCGCTCGGCGTCGGATTCAGTGTGCCGCGCGACAACTTTTATCCGGTGATGGTGGCAGGGGGCGTCGGATTTCCGCCGCTTATGTACCTCGCGCAGAGACTCATCCACGACGGCTTCGATCCCAAACATATTCACTTTTTCTACGGCGGTCGCACTATCGATGATTTGGTCGAACGTGCCCGAGTCAAAAAGCTGGGAGTGAAATTCTACCCGGTTACCGAGGACGGTTCGCTTGGCGACAAAGGTCTGGTGACGCAGGCGGTAGAGAAATTTATCATCTCACACCACGCGCATCAACGTCTGCGACTGTACGGCTGCGGTCCGGAGAAGATGCTCAAAGCGGTTGACGATCTGGGGATGAAACACGGAGTGGCGGGGCAGTTATCGCTCGAAGCGCCGATGCCCTGCGGCGTGGGCATTTGCCTTGGGTGTGTGGTCAATCTCAGAGCGGGCGGACATGCCCGTGTCTGCACCGAAGGTCCGGTGTTCGAGATCGGCGAGGTGTTGCTATGACACCCGATCTGAAAGTCAAAATCGCCGGGGTTGAATTCGCCAATCCGATCATGACTGCGTCGGGGTGCTGCAACTACGGCGAAGAACTGGCGCAAGTATATCCGCTGTCCAAGCTCGGTGCGCTGGTCACCAAATCGATCACCCAGAAGCCGCGGCTTGGGCACAAAGTCCCCCGTACCGCCGAAACGGCTTCGGGAATGCTTAACGCCATAGGACTGGCGAATGTCGGCATCGATGCCTTCATCAAAGACAAGATTCCGTTTCTGGAAAAACAGAAAACGAAGATCATTGTCAATGTGGCGGGCGCGACTATTAATGAATACGTCGAGGTCTCCGCGCGACTGGCTGATATCGAGCGGGTCGATATGCTCGAAATAAATATCAGCTGCCCCAATGTCGACGAAGGAGGGTTGGAGTTTGGACAAAGTCCGGCGCTGACCGAAAAATGTATCGCCGGAGTTCGGAAAGTATTCCCGCGTCCGATTATCGCCAAACTGGCGCCGAATGTGACGGACATCACGCAGATCGCCAACGCCGCTCATCAGGGCGGCGCCGATGCCTTTTCAGTCATCAACTCATTGGTGGGAACGTCGATCGATGTCGAAACCTGGCGACCTCGCTTGACTAACAACAAAGGCGGTCTGACTGGCCCGGCGATCAAACCGATTGCGCTGGCGATGGTAGACAAAGTCTACACCAACTGCAAACTGCCGATCATCGGGATCGGCGGCATTACCGACTATCGTGATGTGATCGAGTTCCTATTGGTCGGCGCGACAGCGGTGCAGGTGGGCACGGCGCTCTTTGTCCAACCCGATGCGCCTGTGCACATCGTGAACGGATTGACTGAGTACATGAAGAAACGAAAGTTGAGCAATATCAACGACCTGATCGGCAAAGTGAAAAAATACTGATGAGCGCTCTTAAAAAACTTCAGAATATTCAGCAAGCGAACAAATCGATGATCTGCCTCGGCCTCGATCTGGATGCCAAGAAGATGCATTCGGATTATGGCGGGACAGTCAAAGGAATGTTCGAATTCGCGCATCGTATCATCGACGCTACCTCCGATATCGTCTGTGCCTACAAGCCGAACATGGCGTTTTTTGAGGCGTTCGGACCCGAAGGATTCTCTCTTTTGCGATTGATCGTCCAGCGCATCCCCGAGAATGTCGTGGTCATCTTAGATGGCAAGCGCGGCGATATCGGCAACACCGCGCAATTTTACGCCGACTCGGCGTACGATACTTTTCGTGCCGATTGGGTGACAATCAATCCGTACATGGGATACGATTCGATGCGCCCGTTCCTGGAAAAAAAGGACAGGGGCGCATTTGTCCTGTGCTTGACCTCCAATCCCGGCTCGAAGGATTTCCAGCAGTTGAATGTCGATGGTTCGCCGCTGTATCGCGTGGTTGCCGAACGAGTCAATTTCTGGAACAAAGAACACAACTGCGGGCTGGTGGTCGGCGCCACTCATCCCGATCAATTGCGTGAGATACGCGGTGTGGCCGGTGATATGCCGCTGTTGGTTCCGGGAGTCGGCGCACAGGGGGGATCGCTTGAAGAATCGGCTTTACTATCTACCGACGGATTCAAGAAGACCGCAGTGATCAATGTCTCGCGCTCTGTGCTGTACGCCTCAACTGAGAAAGATTTCGCACAGCGTGCTCGCGGCGAGGTTATGCGACTGAACGCCGAAGTCGATCGACTACGCTCTGGTAATACGCCGGCACAGCCGTCTGCTCAGCCGCCCGTTGCCGAGACGCCGACCGAAACAGATTCGCAGCAACCGCCATCCGGCGATCAGCCACCCGCTCAGGGTTGATGACTCTTGTAGGGCAGTCTCGTCTTTGAGCCTGCCACCTTGAGAGCCCAACCTTTAGGTTAGATTACATTGTGAGCGTGGCGGGTCCGCCGACAAACCCACACCACAAGCACCATTCATTTGTCGGGACTTATGATTTGAAGGCAGTTGTAGTAGGTCGGGTTGGCAAGTGCCCTGCGTCAGCAGGGAACGCAGACTACCCGACATGTTTTCATTGGAGAATATAGGAGGTTGGGTAACCGACTCGCTGCGTCTACGACGAACCAAGTAGTCAACCCGCCCTACCGAAAACTACTTACAGCCCGTCCGCTTCGTGGGCCAGAAGCGAATAGATCAATCCGTCGTACCAATCTCGATCGTAGAAATTGTGCTGACGCAACACCGCGTCGCGCTTGAACCCGGCTGATTCGAGCAGCTTGATCGCGCCTTTGTTAAAAGACGCTGTCTGAGCGTAGACTTTGTTGAGCCCACGGAAGTGGAAGAGGTATTTGCAGAGGATGCGCACGGCTTCGAGCCCGTACTTTCGGCCGCGCTCGTCCGGGTCGATCAGAATGCCAAACTCAGCGGATCGATTGAGCGAGTTGTAGTCGAAATAGACTATTCGTCCGACCGGCACATTGTCGGCGACCTTCACAATCATGAATCGTTCGCGCTCAACAGACTTTTCGGCTTTCTTGAAGGCCTCGGCCGCTTCGGCCGCCGTGTGAATCGAGTGCGGTCGGCACGATTGCGACGACGGTTCCGACATCAAAAACCAGTGATGGGTGTTGGCGATGTCTTCAGCGGTGACCGGTCGTAAATAGACGCGCTGTCCGACAAGCGACGGCGCGGTGGTCAGGATTGGTTTTTTCTCAGCCATCAGGTGTACCTCTGGCGAATCTCGGTCAGTTTATCGCGGTAGAGCTTGAGCGCTTCTTTGATCGTGTGCACAGCGTCGATTCGTCCGCGAAAGTGATCAACCACTACTTCTTTGTGCTCGAGCGCCTTGTAGTCCTCAAAGAATCTCCTCAGCTCATGGAGCCGGTGTTTGGGGAGGGCCGAAATGTCCTCATACGTATTGTACGCTGGGTCGCCCAAGTGCACGGCGATGATTTTGTCGTCCTGTCCTTTTTCGTCGCGCATCGACATCATGCCGATCGGGCGGCATTGCACGATGCACATCGGTGTGATCGGTTCCTGACAGAGCACTAACACATCGAGGGGATCTTGATCATCACAGAACGTCTTTGGGATAAAACCGTAGTTGGCCGGGTAGTGCACCGCGCTGTAAAGCACACGGTCAGCCATCAGGATTCCGGTCTTCTTGTCGAGTTCGTACTTGTTCTTGCTGCCTTCGGATATCTCGATGATGGCATTGACTGCATCTTCGATCCATTCGCCGGGGTTTACATCGTGCCAGGGGTGGGCCATATCGTCTCCGTTTTTCGTTCGCGGAAGTATATGCAAGAGGGAGCGCGAGAGCAACGATTAACAAGTAGAGTGATAACTCGTTTCGTCAGTTCCTTCCTCGCCTTCCGGCGAGGTGAGAACTGACGAGCGTGTCAGGTCTCGCTCCGGCTGTTGCCGGAGTCTAGGACCTGACACAACATTCGTCACACTCTATTTGATTGGCGACCGCTTCGCGGTCCGGAGTGCCCTGGTAATCCAACTTTCGAGTTGGGTCCTTCAAAATGGCGGGTTCAAAGACGAACCCGCCCTACAAGAACTTGTGGAGGCCACGGGTTCTCCCTATCTTTCAATCAAATGAATCCCGATCTTTATCCTGATTTCATGGCAGTTGCCTTGCGTGAGGCACAGATCGCCTTCGAAAAGAACGAAGTCCCGGTCGGCGCGGTGGTCATACACGAGAACCGCGTCATCGGGCGGGGTCATAACCTGACGGAGTCGCTTCATGACGCCACCGCTCACGCCGAGATGATCGCGCTCTCGGCGGCCTTCAATTCGCTTGGGGATTGGCGGCTTGAAGACTGCTATTTGTTCACGACGCTGGAGCCGTGCATTATGTGCGCGTCGGCGTCGGTTTTGTCAAGAGTGAACACCATCGTGTACGGTGCGCGTGATCCGAAATTCGGCGGATGCGGATCGATTCTGACTATCCCGACGATCGAAAAGCTGAATCACCGGTGCGAAATTGTCGGCGGTGTATGTGAGCAGGAAGTTTCTGAGCTGATGAAGACATTCTTTCAACAAGTGCGGAAGAACAAGAGTAGAGTGAACTGAGGGAGTAGAGTGCATGAGTCTGACAAATTCGTCCAATACCGACTTTGATCTCTCCGGCATTGTCGTCAAACCACTGTATTTCGGGCTGTTCATCAACATCCTGATACCCACCCTGCTGTTGTTAGTCTGCTACTACATCGAAACCCACGGTTCGCTTCACAATCAGTTCGGACTGGATGCCAATTTTTACTTCTACCTCTTCGCCGCCGGGGCAATTGTCGAAGCCGGTATCGCGCTCTGGTACCGTTTCAAACTCCTGGGTCGTCCGATGATCAGGTCGCTCGCCACCGCCGAAGCCGATATCAAAGAACAACTCAGCAATCGTCTGAAACCGATCTTTCTGATAGTCTCGGCGACCAGTTTGTGGGGAGTGCTCTTTTACTCCTTGACGGGACGGTTCGATAGCGCTCTTCTGTTCATTGTCTTTTCGTTCATCGTTTTTCAATTTATCCGCCCGCGCTATGGCTCGGTGGAAAAGCTTATTAACAAGCAGATGGCTATGGCCGAGCGGGGAGAGCTGCTCAAGTCGGCCTGAGCCCCCTTCATCTTTTCCTTTACAGACGCCCGAAAATCCGTACATTTGGCCGGTCCGGGGCGATCCCGGACGACATACGCTTGAGATCGGAGAGGTGGCTGAGTGGTCGAAAGCGGCGGTCTCGAAAACCGTTATACCCTTTGGGTATCTAGGGTTCGAATCCCTACCTCTCCGCCAGACTTTGTCTGGACTTTGGGCCTTCGGCGCCAGACTTTGTCTGGACTATGGGCCCTCGGCGCGTCGCATCAAGAGGCAACTTAGGATTCAAAGCTCCATATGACCAAACAAGACATAGCCCAAGGCATCCTGCACGAAGTACCGCCTGATATTCAAAAGGCGCTGACGTCTCACTCAGGTCTCGTCGACCGATGGAATAATCTCACTCCGATTCAGCGCAACGAATGGATCTGCTGGGTTACCATTGTTAAAAAGCAGGAAACGAGAGTCGAGCATATTGCGCGAATGGTTGAAGAAATCAGCGAGGGCAAACGTCAGCCTTGTTGTTGGCCGGGATGCCCACACCGTAGACCTAAAGCGGCAAAGTGGTTCGGGAAACAACCGAAAACTGCCAAATCGCTCCACCCTGAGATCGTGTCATACAACGCTAAACTATCCGTAGCCGACAAAGCAATCTGCGCGAAACTAGCCGAAACAATCGATACACACTTGCCCAAAGCCGAGAGCAAAGTCTGGCACCGGCATCCGGTGTGGTTTATCGACGGCAATCCCATCGCCGGCTACAGTAAAGAAAAACGCGGCATTCGCCTGATGTTCTGGAGCGGAGCAAGCTTTGACGAAGAAAAGCTGCTGCCGGGCACCGGCAAATTCAAAGATGCGTCGGTATTCTACAACGATGCCGACGAGATCAATACGACGGAACTGAAACGATGGCTCAAGAAGTCTGTAAAGATTCAGTGGGACTACAAGAACATCGTCAAGCGCAAAGGCAAGTTGCTACGGGTTAAGTGAGATCGGCCCCACCCGGCTTCGATCGCATCACCCAATTACTTACTACTGGAAATCTGCTCCGCCCGATGGAACAACGCATCAAAGATCTCTTCAACGATCACATTCTCGACGAGGTTAAACTTCGCTATGCCATCCCAGCTGACTCGATTCACCTGCTCGACGGATTCGAAAGCTTCATCTATGAATTCGCGCGCTCCGATGGCGACTATGTGCTTCGCCTTTCGCACAGTATTCGCCGAACGCCGTCTCGCATTCAGGCCGAAGTAGACTGGATCAACTTTCTGCACTCGAACGGCGTCGGCGTTGCCCGTGCGGTTCCGTCGCAAAGCGGCGAACTCGTCGAGTTGGTCGCTGATTTCCACGGTGGCCAGTTCCTCGCCACTGCCTTCGAAAAGGCGAAGGGCAAGCGCCTCAAACGCGAGGAGTGGACCCAGGAGTTCTTTTTCGCTTATGGTGAGATAGTCGGTCGGATGCACTCATTGGCCAAAATCTACAAGCCGCAGCATCCGGATCAGCAGCGTGGACAGTGGAACGATCCCGATATGCTCTATGCCGATCTCTATTTGCCGCCCGATCAGACAGCTGTGCGCGAAGTGTATCACGAATTGCTGCAGCGTTTGGTCGCTTTGCCACGGGACAAAGAGTCGTACGGCTTGATTCATCAGGATGCCCACCTCGGCAATTTCTTCGTCGACGAGACAGGACGCATCACCCTGTTTGATTTCGACGATTGTGTCTACAGCTGGTTTGTCAACGATATTGCAATAGTTCTATTCTACCTCCTGTCGGGCACCGAAGATAAAGCGGCGCTGACGCGCGAATTCATGCCCGCTTTTCTCCACGGCTATCGTAAACATAACGCACTCGCTCCGGAGTGGCTTAACGCTATTCCTGATTTTTTGAAGCTTCGCGAAATCGATCTGTACGGGGTGATCTATCGCAGTTTTGACGTAGACAACCTGGAATCCGACCCGTGGGTCTGTCGCTTCATGACCGGCCGCCGCGAACGAATCGAGCAAGGGCTGCCGTATGTCGATATCGATTTCCGTGAATTTGCCCCCTGCTTGCGAAGTGACGACCTAGTGAAGCCGTAGCCCCAAATAGTTTCCTCGCGCTCAGTATAGGAGCGCAGTCCTTAGCAGTTGTCTTTGAAGAGGGAAGAGGAGTCGTGATGAGGTCGAATTCGCTTGCGATAGAATCTCGCTACACGGCCGCATTTGCGGCCGGAAGTGCCCGCACCAGATATTCCGCCTGAATCAGATTAATCACCAATTCCTGCTCGGCGGTGACATCGACAAATTCGTACCCGGCGCTGTACATCCCCTGCGACGGCGTCTTAGCACGCCAGCGACAAACTGCTTTCAATTCCAGCTGTCGCTCACCCATAATGCGAAACGGGAAGACGATCTTGATGGTCGTGGGCTTGTTGACACTGAACGGTCCCTGACCGGTGATGAACATCCCGCCGACCGACAGATCACGCAAAAATCCAAGGGTAACCCGTGTCTGCGGATCTTTAACCGCCAGTTGTTCAGTGGTCGCAACGCGCCGTGATTTTCGTTTTTCTGCCATAGTATTGAGCAACTCAAAGCAATTGAGCGCCTCTATACTCTAAAATCGGCAGATTGGAGCGTAGACTTTACTGCGAGGGGAAAGCACCCGAAGACAAGAGTACGGCTATCGCTTCAGGAAGATATGCGTGGCGTGGTCGGTGGGTACGCGCCTGACGGACTTGAATCCGAGCGCGTGAAGGTTAATACCTTCGAATAAGTGCTCGCCCTCGCCCATTACGACCGGAGAACAAGCCAGATGCATTTCATCTATCAGACCGGCCTTCAGATATTGCCGAATAGTCGCCACGCCGCCGCCGATTCGCACATCCCGATCGCCGGCCGCCTGTCGAGCTTGTTTCAGCGCTGATTCAATGCCGTCGGTGACAAAGTAGAATATCGTGCCGCCGTCCATTTCAAGCGGCGGGCGCGGATAGTGTGTGAGCACATACACCTTACAATGATACGGTGGGTTGGCTCCCCACCACCCTTTCCAGGAGTCATCGGGCCAGTCGCCGCGAATCGGGCCGAACATATTTCGCCCGAGTATCCATGAGCCGACATTGGCCATCGCGGCTTCGGCGATTTCGTTGTCAGTGTCTTCCGACCCACCCTGACCGCTTGTCATCTTGTGGAAAAACTTTGTGTGAAAGACCCAGCCGAACATCTCGCCGCCGCGAACGCCCAGCGGATTGTTGATATCCTGATTCGGGCCGGCGCCGAAGCCGTCGAGTGAAACCGAAAATGCCGAAACTCGAACAACACCCATAATTGATTACCTCGCGTTCGCCGCCGATCCGTTTTTCCTGCCGAGCATGGTCAGTGCGATGCCTCCGATGACAACCAGTGTAGCAACCATCAATCGGGCGCTTAGCTGCTCATCAAGGAACAGCACTCCACCCAAAGCGGCGATCACCGGAACCGCCAGTTGCGCCACCGAGGCCTCGGTGGTGGTTAACTTTCCGAGTGTAATATACCAAAGTATGTACCCGATAGCCGAGGCAATCGCGCCCGACAAAACGCCGATCAAAAAGCCCGCGGCCGACACGGAAATGTGTCCGTGCCAGAACATCCGCCAGGCGACAATTGCGATCAGCACGCCGACCGCAGGGAGACTGAAAAGAAAATTCCTTGTGGTTGCAATGATCGGATCGCCGAGTTTGGCGCCGCGTACTGAGTAGACGCCCCAGGAAATCCCGGCGATGATCATGAACACCGTGCCCAGTACCGGTGGTTTTGACAAACCGGGGAGCAGGAGGTACACGAGCCCCGCAAGAGCTGTGAAAAGGCCGAGCCATTCGAAAGTTGTGACTTTGTGTCCGTCGGCGATGGCGCTGCCGATCATCGTGACTTGCACCGCCGCAAACAGAATGAGGGCTCCCACCGAGGCAGGTAGCTCGGTATACGCGAGCGAGAAGAACAGCGCGTAGCCAAACAGCGCGGCGACCGTGATAAGATACGACTTCTCAAACTTCAACTTGCCCGATCGGTCGATCCCGGCGGCGATCGGGTCGCGCAGGCGGCCTATAACCGGACTTATCAAAAGCAGGGCCGCTACCCCCGAAGTTATGCGAACCGCCGTGAATTCAAGAGGGCCAATCGCGCCCGATTTGAGCCCCAGTCGGCAGAGTATCGAGTTTGCGGCAAAACAACAAAGAGTGACGACCGTCAATATTGCCGTCGTAAGACCGGATGAATAGGTTCGCGATGACATAGTGCTGCCCTATCAATAAGAAGACAACATAGGTCGACTTTCTCAATAAAACAAACCAAATCTGATCTTTGGTCGAGAAAGAGGGTTTTAGCGTCTTGGGGAGAAATTCAGAGAGCCGCAACAAACTGCACTACTGCTCGACCGATCTGGTCGCGCACTCGGCAAAATTCGGCAAGGATTTCTTCTTCGGCGCCTCGTGCTTCGGCGGGATCATCAAACGGCCAGTGAAGGCGCTGTCCATCACCCGGAAAGACCGGACAATTGGCGGCGGCATTATCGCACACTGTTATCAAGTAGTCGAATTGCCGCCCGAGATATTCAGTTAGGTTGTTCGAGGTGTGACCCGAGATATCGATGCCGACTTCCGCCATTACGCGAATCGCGATCGGATGAACCCCTTTAGGATTGAGTCCGGCCGAACAGACCTCGACTTTTTCCCCACCCACATGTCGAAAATACCCCTCCGCCATCTGGGAGCGACAGGAGTTGCCGGTGCAAAGAACCAGGATACGAGTCTTGGGCATGTCAGACGCACCTCTTTTTCGTCAGATATGCTTCGAGAGATCTAAGATCAGACCGATACGGCTCTGTCTGCGACAAGTGCCTACTGATCGCTTCGTTGATCTCAGAGTTGAAGGCATCGCCGGCGAGTTGGTAATGCACCCATTTTCCGGCGCGGCGATCACTGGCGATCCCCGCCGCTTTGAGCTTGGCCATGTGGCGTGAGATGGTCGGCTGAGGCAGATGCAGTACTTCGGTCAGATCACACACACAGACTTCGCCGCGCGAGAGCAGCACGACAATACGCAGGCGGGTCGGATCGGCCAGCGCTTTGAGTTGATCGTGCGGTTTCATCGCGCTCCCTTAACAGCCGGCTCAGCAAAGAACTTTCTCCGAAAGAACAACGCCACGCTAACAAGCGACACCAGCACCGGAACTTCGACCAGCGGCCCAATAACCGCGGCGAACGCGGCCCCCGAATTGATTCCGAAGACAGCCACCGCCACCGCAATCGCCAATTCGAAATTGTTGCTGGCGGCGGTAAACGAAAGCGTCGCGGTTTTGGGATAATCGGCCCCCGCTTTGTGACCGAGCCAGAAGCTGACTAAGAACATGACGACGAAATAGATCAAAAGCGGCACAGCAATCCGCACTACATCAAGCGGGATCTGAACAATCAAATCGCCCTTCAAGCTGAACATAACTACAATGGTGAATAACAGGGCAATCAGCGTGATCGGCGATATTTTTGGGATGAATTTCTTTTCGTACCACTCGCGCCCCTTGGTCTTAAGCGCGATCAGGCGAGTGAGCATCCCGGCAATGAACGGAATTCCCAGATAGACAAAGACCGACTGGGCGATCTGTCCCATGCTGACTTCGACAAGCGATCCCTGCCGCCCAAACAGTGGCGGAAGCACCGTGATAAACACCCAGGCATAAACGCTGTAGAACAAGACCTGAAAAATCGAATTGAAGGCGACCAGGCCGGCAGCATACTCGGTGTCGCCTTTGGCCAGTTCGTTCCAGACAATCACCATCGCGATACACCGCGCCAAGCCGATCATGATCAACCCAACCATATATTCCGGGTATCCTGACAAGAAAGTGATCGCCAGCACGAACATTAGTACCGGTCCGATCACCCAATTCTGCAAAAGTGACAGTCCAAGCACTTTGGTATTCCGGAACACGTCCCCGAGTTCTTCATACTTCACTTTCGCCAACGGGGGATACATCATGAGAATCAAACCGACCGCGATCGGAATATTGGTAGTGCCGACCTGAAACTGATTCAGAAATGGCACAACCCCAGGAATCAGATAGCCGAGAGCCACGCCGAAGATCATTCCGAGGAATATCCAAAGTGTGAGATATCTATCCAGAAAAGAGAGGCCAGATCGACTCATCTTTCGTCCTCTTGATAAGTTGTCATATTCATATATGCGAATATATAAAGAGTCGCTGTATTGTCAAGCAGTTACCGGAGTAAATGTCGCAGCACTGACCCCAATTTTCCCAGAAGTTTTGGAACCTGGCCTGCCGATGAAGGGTTTAATGGATTGAATCTGTCTTGGTTACCGGCCCACTGTCGGAGCAGCTCAGACCGAATGAAGTTGACCGAAATCGAAAAAACCGTATACTTGAAACGATAACTAAGTGACGAATTGCAATCTCGGAAGGAGAAGCATCATGAGAAAAGCCTCAATTTTATTCCTGGCGGCGCTGGCGATTTGTGCGCTGGCGATCGCCCCGGCGTTCGCGTGTGACAAAGACAAAGCCGCTTCGGCCTCGACCGGCGAAGTGAAAGCTCAAATGGTTGGCGACAAGGCCTCTTGTGGCGCCAAAGCCGAAGGTGCCTCTGCTCAGATGATGGGCGACAAGGCCGCCTGTGCCGCCGCCTGCAAGGGCATGTCCCCGGCCGAATGCGCTGCCAAGTGCGCTGCCATGACTCCCGAAGAGCTCGGAAAGCACATGGGCTACAATGGAAAGCTTCAGCTTGTCAGCATGTCGGTCAAAGGGATGACCTGCGGCGGATGCGAATCCTCCGTCAGCGCTTCGCTTGAGAAGATCGACGGCGTCGTGAAAGTCTGCGCCATTTCCTACAAAGAAAACAAGGCGCTGGTCGCCATCGACCCCGCCAAAGTGAAGGCCGATGCGCTGGTTACCGCTGTCACCAACAAGGGCTACACTGCCGAAGTAATTCCGGCTGTCGCCACTTCCGGTACGTCGATGACCGATGCTCACAAGGGTTGCTCTGCCGAGCAGAAAGCCGCTTGCGAAAAGAAAGCTGCCGAAGCCAAAGAAACTTCCGACAAGCAGCCCCACTAATTCGATTTGATCGAACTTGAGCGGGACACCCAAAAGTGTCCCGCTTTTTTTTGTCCGAATCGATCATTTTGATTCGCTTTTCCGTTCTCTATATTGAGTATGATGCTCTCAGCCGTGTCGCCCATTTCCTCCACAAGCACAAAGATTCGCGCATTGGCGCTGTGCCTGCTGTTGGCGTTATGTACCGATACACAGGCCGCCAAATATGCCGGCGATCCTTTCTCGCTGGGTGTCGGCGGTAGAGCGCTTGCGCTGGGCGGAGCGACAGTCGCCGGGCCATTCGATGCCTCGGCGCCCTATTGGAACCCGGCGGGAATGCTCCAGCTCGACGGCCGCTATCTGCTGGCCATGCACGCCGAAACCTTCGGATCACTTTTGAATCACGATTTTGTGTCATATGTCGACGCGCGACATCGCGAGAGTTCACTCATCCGCGCTTGGGGTGCGTACGTGTACTACCTCGGCGGCGGCGGAATCAAGATCACACAACTCGACCAATACAATCGGCCATATGTCGTCAAAGAAGAATCGCACGGAGACTATCTCCTCGCGGGATCGGTCGCGGGCCGCCTAAATGAAAAGATTGATTTCGGCCTGACCGGCAAAGTGATCTACCGCGATATTGGCACCGAATCCGGGATGGGGCTGACAGTCGATGTCGGCGGAATCTGGCGGGCGAACTCGAAGGCCACAGTCGGCCTCATGATCACCGACGCCACCACCGGTTTTATTCGATACTCCGGAAAAACATTCGGCACCGGCGGCAACACCGAGTCGATCTATCCGACCGTGCGGCCATCGCTCATGCTACACCACGCATATCGTGATATCACGGGACGACTGCTGTTCACCGGCGATGTCAAATTCGAGTCACTCAAACAAAGCGCCCAACTATGGGTCGGGCCGATGTCGATGGACACCCACTACGGACTCGAGGTTGATTGGCGCGGCATGGCGTTTGGGAGAGCCGGATTCGATATCGGTCGACTCACTCTCGGCGCCGGAGCGGCGGTGCGGAATTTCACGCTCGACATCGCGTATCTGCACGATTCGGATTTCGACGCTACCTTTCGCGTCAGCGGCGGGTATCAGTGGTAGCGACGCGGCGCGACCCAACACTACCTCGGCAACAACTAAGGAGTCAGACAGCATGAGAAAGCTTCAACTTGGAAAGTCCGGACCGCAGGTTTCGCAAATCGGCCTGGGATGCATGGGCATGTCGGACCTTTACGGTCCCGCCGATGAACAAGAGTCGATTGCCACTATCCACGCGGCACTCGAAGCCGGCATTACTCTTCTGGACACCGGCGACTACTACGGTATGGGCCATAACGAACTGCTCTTGCACAAGGCGCTCGCCGGACATCGGCGCGAGTCGGTGCAGATCAGCGTCAAATTCGGCGCGCTTCGCGATCCTAAGGGAAACTGGCTGGGTTTCGACGGCCGCCCTGTGGCAGTAAAAAACTTCGTGGCTTATTCGCTCAAGCGGCTCGGCACCGACTACATTGATATTTACCGCCTGGGCAGGGTCGATCCGAATGTGCCGATCGAAGAAACGGTCGGTGCGGTCGCCGAATTGATTAAAGAGGGATACGTGCGGTACGTAGGTCTTTCCGAAGCCGGCGCCGACACCGTGCGGCGGGCCTGCAGCGTGCATCCGGTGGCCGATCTCCAAATCGAATATTCGCTCATCTCGCGCGACATCGAAGAAAAGATTCTGCCGACCTGCCGCGAACTTGGAGTCGCGATTACCGCCTATGGTGTGCTGTCGCGCGGACTGCTAAGCGGGCACTGGTCACCGGATCGAAAAATGTCGCCGGGTGATTTCAGAAATTATTCGCCGCGTTTTTCAGGCGACAATCTGAGTCAAAACCTCTCGCTCGTCGAAACACTGCGCAAGATTGCGTCGGCGAAAGGATCAACCGTTGCCCAGATTGCCATTGCATGGGTAATTTCCCGGGGGTCGGATATTGTTCCTCTTGTCGGTGCGCGGCGTCGCGATCAGCTGACCGAAGCAATTCGCGCGGTCGATGTGACCCTGTCCGCTTCGGACCTGACCGAAATCGAACAAGCCGTTCCCAAAGGTGCGGCGGCCGGAGACCGGTATCCGACACAGGTTTTGAAGATGATGGATAGCGAACGTTAAGCCCGAGACCAGGAAGTGGAAGTCAATGAGCGACTATTCGAAATATAATATCGATCTGAATGTGCTCTTCGGACATCAGGAGCATATCAGCATTCCGAAGATCGTCTCGGGAATCACCGAGAAGTGGTCAAACCGCACGCTCACCAAAGTTAATGACAGTGTCGTCAGACTGGCGGTCATCGAGGGTGAATTTCACTGGCACAAGCACGACCACGACGACGAATACTTCATGGTCCTTGAGGGTAAATTGCTCATCGACCTGGACGGGAAGACGATAGAACTGGGTCCGCTTGAGGGTGTGACCATTTCCAAAGGGGTCATGCACCGACCCCGCGCGCCGCAGAAGACGGTTGTGTTGCTGGTCGAGACCGCCAGTATCATTCCGACCGGCGACTAATTCTCTTCCAGATCATCCCCGATCTCGTTTTTGAACTGTTTGATCAATCGCGGCGGGATAGACGTCAGAATGTACGACCGGAACAAATAGTCCCGCACCGGATCCCCCTGGGTCATTTTTTTCCGAAAGGTCGAGAGATCCAATGCATTCTTGAGCGAATCGGGAGTGGTAATTCCGCGATCGAAGGCCGCTTTCCCCTGCGACCAAATTGTTGCGAACAGATCACGGACAGTCCGCAAATACTCAGAATCGTGCATCACATCACCATGACCGGGACAGATGATCTTTGGATGTAGTGCCAGCATGGTGTCGAGTTGGGTCACCCATTCATCGAAAAAACTTCCGAACGGATACGGAATCGGATGCACCAGCACATCGCCGGTTATGAGAATGCTGTCTTGCGGCAGCCATACGTAGGCATCGCCGGGCGTATTGGCCCGGCAATCATGACGGATCTGTATCTCGCGGCCACCAAGGTGCAGCGTCAATTGTCGATCGAACGTGACGAACGGCAGTACGGCAGTGTCGCGGCGGACGTCCTGCTCGTATCGATGCAACAGCTCATTGCATTTTCTGAGCCGCAGCGAATCGGTGGCGTTGAGCGCTCTGCCCGAAAAGCCCTTGCCCACGGCCAATAAGCTGTCGAACATGTTGATATACTTGGTGTACTCCCCGTTGCGGGCCTCGTCGACCCACTGCGGCATCCGTCGTGTGAGAATTTCTCGGGTCTTGGTGTGCGCGATGATCTGAATACCGGGGTACTCGCGTTTGAACACAAAGTTGCCGGTGTTGTGGTCACCGTGCCAATGAGTGTTCAGCAAATATTTGATCGGTTTGTCCGTCACCTTGCGTATTTCAGCGATATTCGCCTCGGCAACTATCGGGGGCTGATGCGAATCGACGACAAAGACACCGTCGTCGGTCAGAATCGCATACGAGTTGCCGTCGACCCAGTCAAGCGTCGGATCGGATCCGATGAAGGCATAGACATGGTCATTGATCTTTTCCATGCGGAAATGTTTCATCTGCTGCGATCTCGCGAGCGAAGAGATCCCGACCACTATGGCTATCGACAACATCAACTTTGAAACGGACTTCATCGAATGATCCTTTCGTCCCTTTTTCATAGATTCAAAGACGCAGATAGTCGCTGTTTGTTGCGCATGCGGCGTAATGTAGTTTGCCTTTTTGTCTATGGTCACATAGTTTTCTGTTGTGATCAGAAGAAATCGTGATGTACTCAAACCGGTCGGTATTTTCGCTTTGATATTCGCGCTCCTCGGTTGCGGAAGTAGTACAGAGAAGCCGCAGGCAACTGATCCAAAATGGGAGGAAGCCCACGCGACGGCGCTTTCCGTGATCGAGCTGGTTAATGTGAAACGCACCTCCGCCGACCGGAGCTACTACTATCCGCGCGAAGTCGCCGATTGCGACAGCGACGGTGTCTATGAAGCGATCGTCGGCTGGCATCCGAGTGGCGGTCCGGAGGGCACTGATTTGTTGTGGCGCGTTGTCGGCGACACGATGCTCATGAGTGAAGACTCGGCGCTCTTGTGGCACGAGGGAGCGCGATTGCATTTCGCTTCAGGAACAATTCGATCAACATTTCCGCTCTGGCGAGCCGGCGATTCGGCCTGTTGCCCGAGCCGCGAGGTGCGGGAGACCTACAAAGTACGAGGAAACCGTGTCAGCATCGTTGCAGCCGACACGGTGTCCAATCAAACTTCTCGCTGAGGTTTCAACTGTTTCGCGAACAGCCCAATCAGATCAATTGGCGGTGCGGTTGTGGCACTGCTCGCATCCTTTGCCGCCGGGGCCGGAAGATGGATCCCATCTCAGACCGAACGCATTGTCGCCGCCGTGCGCTTTGTGGCAGCTGAGGCAGAAGACTCCGTTGGTGGCGGCATCGACAACGTGGGTATCTGTATAATCTGTGGCAGTCGTCTTCACAAAGCGTAACCGCGAGGTTCCGACAAACCCTGCGCCTGTCCCGTCGTTCCAGTGGGCGCCGTCGGTGGTGCCGCGTCCGTCACCCTGACTAATATGATTCACATCGTCGCGCTCCGAATCGTACGACGGGTGTAGCGAGTGAATGCCGTCGTTGTCGGGGTCATTGTAACCTGCACCGGTGTAGACATGATGGCAGTCGTTGCACATGTTGGTCACTTCGCGTAGAGCATCGCTGTTGCCCGTTCCGTAGCCGACATGTGAAGCATCATATTTGTTCACGCCGCTTGCGGCGGGATCAACGAATAATCCAAAATCGGGTTCGCCGCCCGGCCACGACGCCCACTGCAGATTGCGGGCTTTGCGGTTCCCGTGAGGATTGTGGCAGTCGATACAGCTCACCGCGGCTGTCGCCATCTGTCCACCGAAATGGCAGCGTGTGCAAAGTTCCCAGTCTTGTTGCGAAAGACCATAGTCGAGTTTGTGTCCCCGTGGATTAGATTCGGTCGGCAACTCGAAGTGACCAGCCGAGCGTTCGGCCAGTCCGTTGACATCGGCGCCGATCACATCGGGAATTCCAGCTACTCCGTCGTGACAGGTGATACACAGACTGACCACATCGGCTTTTCGCATCAAATGTTTGTTGGGAGCGGTTTCGCGCGCGTAAGGACCAAAGACATCGACTGAAGGCGGCACAGTGCCGCTGTGCTGCTCACTAGCATGCATGACATGACACATCGAGCAGACCAGTGTCGCGCCGTTGTGGTACGGCATCGGTGAAGCATCAGACGTGGCTTTGATATCAGCGTGGCGGCTTCCGGCGCGGGGATGAATGTAGTTTAGACCTTCGGGCGATTTTACTGGCACTTCGCTGAAAGCTAAGCCCGCAACGAGAAGAACCGAAAGCAGCATCAAGGTGATTTGTGAAATTTTTCGCATGAGCAGGTACCTGTATAGACGAGAGGATAGTATCTGTATTTTCATAGTTGTTGTGGGAAATCGCCTTCCGCGGCTGTCCCCGGCGCGGATCCGTCGCGCCGAATTACAAACCAATATAGTTAATTATGCCTACATTGTCACTCGGTTTCTCTGCGTTTGTAGAGAAAAAAGCAGATTTTGTGCCCGAGGTTGCGATGCAAATTGAACTAAGAGGACAACTTTTGGCAAGTTTTTAGGCTTCGTGCCTTCCTCAAGTTTGACATTGAGTTTCGTGGGCACAATCTTCACCGCCATCTATGGATATCCTGCTGTTTATCAAAGCCCTCATCATGGGGGTGGTCGAGGGGCTGACTGAGTTTCTGCCGATCTCGTCGACCGGGCATCTGATTATCACCGGCGATCTGCTGAAGTTTCTGGAGCGCGAGCAACGAGATCTCTTCGAGATCTTCATACAACTCGGGGCGATACTCGCGGTCTGTTGGGAGTACCGTCGGAAGTTGACCCATGCGGTGGCGGCCCTTGCGAGCGAAGAAAAGTCGCGGCAGTTTTGGGTGAACTTGATCATTGCGTTTATGCCGGCGGCGATTCTCGGTCTCTTATTTTCTAAGACCATCAAGGCCTACCTCTTTTCACCAGTACCGGTCGCCGCGGCATTTATCATCGGCGGACTGGTGATTTTGTGGGCCGAACGCCGCAAGCATACGGTGAGTGTTGCCGAGGTCGACGCGATGGGCTGGCGCGATGCGCTCAAAATTGGCCTCGCGCAGTGTTTCGCGCTGATACCGGGAACTTCGCGATCGGGCGCAACCATCATCGGCGGACTCTTCTTCGGATTGTCGCGCAAAGCCGCGACGGAATTCTCGTTCTTTCTTGCGATACCGACACTAACCGCGGCAGCGTTGTACGATCTCTACAAACACCGCGAATTATTGACATCGGATTTGTCGACTGTGCTTGCGATCGGGTTTGTCGCGTCGTTTGTGTTTGCGCTGATCGCCGTGCGGGCGTTGATACGATACATCTCGCGCCACGACTTTGTGGTATTCGCCTGGTACCGGATTGCGTTCGGGGTGGTCGTACTGCTCACGGCATATTTGGGCTGGGTGAAGTGGGCGGAGTAGTGAAAGATGTCGAAACCTCGTGCTTCGCACGACCCCGCCTGCGGCGGGGCAGGGGATTTCGACCTACAAGACATTGGATAGAATTTGGGTTTGATTGAGGGGGGGGGAAGCCATTTGGATATTGCGGGGCGAAATTCATAAGTAGATAGAGAGCAGCGGGTTGAGGTGTGCGACGGGGCGAGAAAATGGGTTCGTTTGCGTGCAAAAAAATGTTTTGTCGTAGTTGTGCGTGTTGAAGCGGCAATCTGGCTTTGATTTTTTGGGCGGGTGTTGATATGCAACGACATAACTGGCTTTGTTTAGTCACAGTTTTGTTTTCCCAGACATGTGTCTGGACCTTGGGCCTTCGGCGCTTGTATCGAATTCACATTAGTAACACTAGAACACACTTCACATAGTCGGGCGGGGGCGAAATGTGGGGTGAGTTGGTAGGGAAAGTGAGGGGGGCTCAAGAGCCCAACCTGAAGGTTGGGTTACCAAGGCGAGGATGAGACCAATTTCCGCTGGGTTACCGGGTTTTGTTTTGCCAGACATATGTCTGGACCTTGGGCCTTCGGCGCTTTGTATCGAATTCACATTACTCACACTAGAACACACATCACATAATCGGGCGGGGGCGGGATAAGAGGGGAGTTGGTAGGGAAAGTGCAGGGGGCATACCTCTATTCAGGAATTTATTGCAACTTGCGTCTCACAAGGGCGAAACATACAATTGAGTATTGTAGTTGTGCATCTGGAAATTAACAAGGAGTTCCGCAAATGGGTCTTGATTTAGAGGTGGGGATTCTCTCGGATTTACGGGACAACGATGCGGAAGGGTACGGTTACTACAAATCTCTCTTCGAGAAGTTAGAACAGTTTCTCTCTGAAAGTGGGCACTCCGGTTTCCGAGAACCTGAGCAGTGCGATGTCTGGTCCTGTGACATGTACGGATATTCGGGACTTCATTACTTGCGTCGAGTGGCGTTGTCTATTGACCTTCGCGGTAAGATGCCAACACCAGGGACCGACGAGTTGATTAGAGGTACAGAATACAACTTCCTTTGCGAGGAATATAGGCAGAAGCCCTCTCGACTCAAACGGCTTTGGGGGTTTGGGACTGCGCGTACCTTTTCTCACTTACTCTACCACAGCGATTGCGAGGGTTTCTATATTCCGCTCGATCTTGCTTCGGTGTTGTTTCCACCCGATGCACTCCAAATTCCGGGCTGCATGATCGGATCTGTTCAGCAATTGCAAAGAGAATGTGGGAAATTGTCAGCCATGTTGGAAATACCTAGTGACCTTGATCCTGAGTCAGAAGAGGTCTTGACAGCTCCCGATTATCAGGGACAATCTGGATTAAGATGGAGACAGTACGGTGTTGAGTCGTTCACCTGTATTCGTCTTCTGAAGGCGTGCTCCGAATCGTTACGAAGTGGGGCTGCGATTGTCTTTTGTTGAAGTATTCTCTTAAACTCCTCCAGATCGTCAAGCTGCTGGATTCCTGCTTTCGCGGGAATGACAAGATGACGGGCTCGCCGCGTGATATCCCACACACTTTCGTATAGTTTTCTTGCTGACTAATCGGCAGGCGGGGACGTCTGCCACGCACCAAACTAAGAAGAGAAGATGGATCCCAGCTTTCGCTGGGATGACACTCGAGTATAGGCGGGCAGGCAGGAAGCCTGCCGCGCATAATCAAGGAACTGGACCCCGGCCTTCGCCGGGGTGACTATGAATCCAAAATTTCCTTGACAAAACGACCCATGAGCATACTTTTGCCACTTGACAGTTTGTGAAAAACGTCACAAATTGTCGGCTAAGATGACGGCAGGAAGGGAATATCGTGACTAAGTACTTGGCAGTCCTTATCTTTCTCGGAGTGGGGACTGGAATTGTCCTGTTTACGTTTTTCCTGTCCAAGCTGCTCCGTCCGCGCAACCCGTACCCCGAAAAAACCCTCAACTACGAATGCGCCGAGCTTCCGATCGGGTCGGGGTGGATTCAGTTCAACCCGCGCTTTTACATATTTGCGCTCATCTTTGTCATTTTCGATGTCGAGGCGATCTTCCTGTTTCCGTGGGCGGTAGCTTTCGGACAGCTTGGGTTGTACGCCCTGGTTGAGATGATCGTGTTCATTTTGATTTTGTTCTTCGGGTATTTTTACGCGTGGAAGAAGGGGGCGATGAAGTGGGTATAAAACCGATACCGGTTTATGCTGAAGAGATGCCGGGTGGGGGGATTATTGCCACCTCGCTTGAGACGATTTTATATCAGGGTCAGGCGAAATCACTTTGGTATCTGCTGTTCGGCACCGCCTGCTGTGCGATTGAATTAATGGCGACGGGAGCCAGCCGGTACGATTTCGACCGGTTGGGGATGATCTTCCGCGCCTCGCCGCGCCAGGCCGATTTGATTATCGCCGCCGGGACAATTACCAAGAAAATGGCGCCACGCTTACGTCGGCTTTATGATCAGATGGCCGAGCCGCGGTATGTGATCGCGATGGGCGGCTGCACTATTAAAGGCGGACCGTTCTACTATGATTCGTATGCGGTTGAAAAAGGGATCGACCATATCGTGCCGGTTGATATCTATATCCCCGGTTGTCCGCCGCGGCCCGAATCGCTGCTTGAGGGATGCATACACCTTCAGGAAAAGATCAAAAAACAGAAACTCGCCGAGAAGTGGCCGAAGTCATGACCCGCGACGACTTAAAAGCGTATATCGCCGCGAATTTCGGCGCCAAGATGACTCTTTTGGAAAGCGGCAAGTTTGATCCGTTCTATAAGATCGAAGCGGGTGACTTAGTCGCGCTGTGCCAAGCGCTTCGTGACGATGCCAATCTCAAATTCGATTACTTGTGCAATCTGGGCGGGACCGATACCGGCACGAACTTTGAAATAGTCTACTCGCTGGCCTCGATTGCACTGTCGCACCGGATTGATTTCAAAATTATCATGCCGTACGAAAACGCGGCGGTCGATTCGATTCAGACGATCTGGCCCGCGGCCAATTGGTATGAACGGGAGATGTGGGAGCTGTACGGCATCGATATCCGCAACCATGGCAATCTGAAACGGTTCCTGCTCCCCGACGACTGGAATCAGGGACATCCGATGCGCAAGAATTGGACCGCGCCTGACTTTATCAAACTCCCTGAGGTAATGACATGAGTTCTTTGCATACCGAAGAATTCATTGTCAATATGGGGCCGCATCATCCGTCGACGCACGGTGTCTGCCGTCTGCTGTTAACGATGGACGGCGAGCGGGTGACGCATATTGAACCGTATGTCGGGTATCTGCATCGCGCGCTTGAGAAAATTTGCGAGAACAGAACCTACGCGCAGTGTATACCGATACTTGATCGATTCGAATATGTGACGGCGATGTCGTGCAATCACACCTTTGCGCTGGCGGTTGAAAAGTTGGCGGGAATACAGGTGCCGGAGCGGGCCGAGTATTTGCGGGTGATCATGCTGGAATTGAACCGCATCAGCTCGCATCTGCTTTGGTACGGAACCACCGCGCTCGATCTTGGCGCGATCACGCCGTTCCTGTATGGATTCCGTGAACGCGAATTGATTCTCGATCTGTTCGAAATGACCTGCGGTCAGCGGCTGACCTACAATTATATACGCGTCGGCGGTGTCGCCAAAGACATCCCCGAGCAGTTTGTGCCCCAATGCCGCGAGGCGGTTAAGACGATTACTGAGAAGATGGCGGACTATGAGGGTCTGCTCAACGAAAATCCGATCTGGATGGCACGCAACAAGGGAGTGGGGGTGCTCAGTCCGGAGATGGCGATTGCGTGGGGCGTGTCGGGCCCCGCGCTGCGCGCCTCGGGTGTGAAATACGATATTCGCAAGAATGATCCGTACGGGTATTATCCCAAATTCGATTTCGATATTCCAACTCGTCAGAACGGCGATTGTTACGACCGGTATATTGTGCGGCTTGAAGAAATCAAACAGTCGCTCAAGATTGTCTCGCAGGCGCTGGACGGACTTCCGGCCGGAGATTTCAAGGCGAAAGTTCCGGCGACCTTCAAACCGGCGGCGGGCGAGGTTTACTCGCGGATTGAAAATTCGCGCGGTGAGCTGGGTGTGTACGTACTATCCGACGGTACGACT
>CAYVWS010000021.1:0-16201 GCA_964455535.1 uncultured Ignavibacteriales bacterium
GGCGCTGATTGCCTTCTCAAAGGCGCTCGGTGTAGTCGACGGTCACGTGATGGTCTTTCTGGTACTCACTGTCGCCGCCGCTGAAGCGGCGGTCGGTCTGGCTATGATCATAACAATTTATCGAAACCGCGATACGATCAATATCGATCGCTTGAACCTGATGAAGTGGTAACGGCAAATGTCTGAATACCTCTTTTTGATTCCGATTCTCCCGCTCATCGGGTTTTTGATCAACGGTCTCTTCTTGGGCCGCCTGCCGAAAACGCTCATCTCGCTCGTCGGGTGCGCCTCGATTGGCCTGTCGTTTGTCCTGTCGCTTTACTTCTTCTTCCAACTAAAGGGCATGTCGCCGGACAATCGCGTGATCGAGCAGGTGCTGTTCACCTGGATTCCCTCCGGCGATTTCAACGTCAGCTTTGCGTTCTTGTTGGATCCTCTTTCGGCCATCATGATTCTGGTGGTCACTGGAGTCGGTTTCTTGATTCACGTCTATTCGACCGGGTACATGTCGCACGATCCCGGTTATGGCCGCTATTTCGCCTACCTGAATCTGTTCACTTTCTCGATGCTCACTCTGGTGCTGGCGAACAATTTCCTGTTGATGTTCGTCGGGTGGGAAGGAGTCGGCCTCTGCTCGTATTTGTTGATCGGCTTCTGGTTTGAGAAGAAATCGGCCTCCGACGCCGGCAAAAAAGCTTTCATCGTCAATCGCATCGGCGACTTCGGATTCTTGCTCGGGATGTTCATCATCTTCTGGCAGACCGGATCGCTTGATTTCCGCACCGTCAATCATGTCGCCCCAACCGTCTTTGTCGCAGGCAGCAGTTTGATCACCATCGCCTGCCTGCTTCTGTTCACCGGCGCAACCGGAAAATCAGCGCAGATTCCGCTCTATGTCTGGCTCCCCGACGCGATGGAAGGCCCCACGCCTGTCTCCGCGCTCATCCACGCTGCCACGATGGTCACGGCAGGCGTCTACATGATCGCGCGCTCAAGCGTGCTCTTTGTCATGGCTCCCGATGCCCTGACGGTCGTCGCGATCATCGGCGGCTGCACAGCATTGTTTGCAGCTACCATCGGTCTTGCCCAAAACGACATCAAGCGCGTGCTGGCCTATTCAACCGTCAGCCAACTCGGCTACATGTTCCTGGCCTGCGGCGTCGCCTCATTCACTGCCGGTATTTTCCATCTGATGACCCACGCCTTTTTCAAGGCGCTGCTGTTTCTCGGCGCGGGCTCGGTCATCCACGCGATGTCCAACGAACAGGATATGCGCAAGATGGGCGGACTCAAGAATCACCTTCCGATCACCTATCGCACATTCCTGATTGCCACGCTCGCCATCGCCGGAATTCCCGGACTGGCGGGATTTTTCTCCAAAGACGAAATTCTTTGGAAGTCATTCTCGTCAACCCACGGCCACGTTCTGCTTTGGCTGATTGGCTTCGTGACCGCAGGACTGACTGCCTTTTACATGTTTCGCGCCGTCTACTTAACTTTCCACGGCGCCGAGCGGATGGATAAGCACACTAAGGACCACATTCACGAATCGCCGAATTCGATGACCGTCCCGCTCATGATCCTCGCAGCGCTATCAGTCGTCGGCGGGTATGTCGGCGTGCCGCACATTCTCGGCGGAACCAACTACTTCGAGGAATGGCTCGCGCCCGTTTTCGCCGGTGGCGCAGTCGAAATGGAACATGTCCGCCTTTCCGGAGCGGGGGAGAGCGGCCTTGAGTGGACGCTCATGATTCTCTCGGTGGCGCTCGTCTTGGTCGCCATTTATCTCGCTCGCTATTTCTATAAGACCAATCCGCAAGCGATCTCCCGTCTGGCCGACAAACTGAGCGGCGCCAAGCGGGTGCTTCTGAACAAATACTACATCGATGAAGTCTACGGCGCTATCATTATTCGCCCCGTGATCGGCTTCTCAGTCTTTCTGTGGAAAATTGTCGATGTGCTCATTATCGACGGTCTCTTAAACGGCCTTGCGGTCGTTTGGCGCGAGATCAGCGAGACTTTCAAATTGATTCAGACCGGACGTGTGCGCACGTATGCGACGGTTTTCCTCTTGGGAGTGCTCGTGCTGTTGGCCTACATGGCAGGATGGGTGGGAAATGGGAATTGATCTGTTAAGTCTTGTCATCTTCTTCCCGATCCTCGGCGTTATCCTGTTGATGTTCGTGCCGAACAGTTCACACGGTACTATCAAGCTGGTCTCGCTTCTGATCGCCATCGCCACGATGCTCTTGTCGTTCCTGGTCTGGATGCAGTTCGACGTTGTCGCCAGCGGTATGCAGCTTGAGGTAAACCTCCCGTGGATCAGCAATTTCGGCATTAACTATCATCTCGGCATCGACGGCATCTCACTCCTGTTGATAGTTCTGACTACAATCCTGACCGTGCTATGTATTATTTCATCGTGGCGCTCGGTAACCCACAGCGTCAAAGGATATTTCGCCTCGATGCTGTTGTTGACCACCGGCATGATCGGGACATTCTGCGCGCTCGATCTTTTCCTGTTCTACGTCTTCTGGGAAGTCATGCTGATTCCGATGTATTTCATCATCGGACTCTGGGGCGGACCGCGCCGGGTCTATGCCGCCATCAAATTTGTGTTGTTCACCATGTTCGGCTCGCTTCTGATGCTGGTCGCTATCTTGTACCTGTATTTCTCATACCACACTTTCAGCGGCGAGTATTCGTTCGATCTGCTCAAAATCATGCAGATGCCGCTTCCATACCATCCGCAGCTCTGGTTGTTCGGCGCCTTTGCGCTGGCCTTTGCCATCAAAGTTCCGCTTTTCCCATTCCATACCTGGCTGCCCGACGCCCACGTGCAGGCCCCGACTGCCGGCTCTGTCATTCTAGCCGGTGTGCTGCTCAAGATGGGGACCTACGGCTTTGTCCGTTTCTGTATGCCGCTTTTCCCGCAGGCCACCGTGACGTATATGCCCTATATCTGCGTACTTGCAGTGATTGCCATCATCTACGGCGCGCTTGTGTCAATGGTCCAGCGCGACATCAAGTCGCTCGTGGCCTTCTCCTCAGTCTCGCACATGGGCTTTGTGATGCTTGGCTTGTTCGCGATGAACATGCAGGGAATGCAGGGCGCAGTTCTTCAGATGATCAACCACGGTGTTTCCACCGGTGCGCTCTTCTTGCTTGTCGGCATGATTTATGACCGTCGCCACACCCGCATGATCGAGGACTTCGGCGGCATCGCCAAACCGATGCCCGTCTACGCGACATTCTTCATGATCGTTATGCTTTCGTCGATCGGCCTGCCGCTCACCAATGGCTTCGTCGGAGAATTCCTGATTCTCCTCGGCACTTTCGCCGCCAATCACTGGTACGCAACGCTCGCCGCCACCGGCGTTATTTTGGGCGCCTGCTACATGCTCTGGATGTACCAGCGGGTGATCTTCGGCAAACTGACTAACCCCGAAAATGAAAAATTGACCGATATCACCGGCCGCGAGAAACTGACTCTGATCCCGCTTGTTGTCCTGATCTTCTGGATCGGCGTCTATCCGTCGCCCTTCCTGTCGCGCATCGAACCGGCTATTACCGATCTGCTGAGTAGACTCTCAATCGCCAAGCCCTCAGTGCAGCTTCCTATTGATCGCGAGACGAAACCGGCGGTCACCTTCACGGAGGCAAAGTAGCGTGGAAGTTACCATCTACACCAAGCCGGGATGCCCATACTGTGCCGCCGCAAAAAAGCACTACGGTGAGATTGGTGTGAAGTATACAGAAATCGATGTCCACTCCGTCCCCGGTGCGCAGGAGAAGGCGGTTGAGTTGGCAGGTGGAAAACGCATCGTGCCGGTAATCATCGAGGACGGTCGCGTGACCCTGGGCTTCGGAGGCGGGTGAGGATTTTGAACTCAGGCGACGGTCGTCGCCAACAGAGACTGAACTGATATGCACGATTTTGTTTCGACACTGAATATCGACTTTTCGCTGATTCTGCCCGAACTGATTCTGTTCGCCGCGGCCTCTATAATTCTGCTGTTGTCGTTCTCCCGCAAAGCCAACAGCACGGCGGTAATCCTGGGCGCGCTGGGTCTGGCCGGCGCCATGGTCGTGGCGTCGTCGCAGTGGAATTCTCCGGGCTCCGGTTTTTCGGGCATGGTCACACTCGACAAATTCGGCGTCATTTTCAAAATGCTCTTCTGTACCGGATCGCTTGTCTCCCTTCTGATCGCTTACCGGTATTTCCAGGTCAAGAATATCGAGCGCCCCGAGTTTTACGCCCTGCTTCTTTATTCGACTCTCGGCATGATGGTCATGGCGACCACCACCGATATGATCGTGATGTTTCTGGGACTCGAAATTATGTCGGTCCCGCTCTATGTGATGGCCGGATTTGCGCGCCACTCGGCGCAATCCAACGAAGCCGGCGTCAAATATTTCATCATGGGCGCATTTGCCACCGCGTTCCTGCTCTTAGGTATCGCCTTCATTTTCGGCGCGGCCAAAACAACTGATCTTCGAGTTATCGCCACCGACTACGCCTATCTCGCCGCGCGATCATCGGGCTATCTCTTGACCGGTGTCGGACTGGTTATCATCGGCTTCGGCTTCAAAGTCGCCGCCGTCCCGTTCCATGCCTGGGTTCCCGATGTCTACCAGGGCGCACCGACTCCCGTCACCGCATTCTTTTCGGTCGGCCCCAAAGCCGCCGGAGTAGCAGTTCTTCTACGCATATTCATTTTCGGGTTCGGTGCGATGCCCAATGTCTCAACGGTCTTCTGGATTCTCGCGGTATTGACTATGACTGTCGGCAACGTGCTGGCTGTGCGGCAGGATAATGTCAAACGTATGCTGGCCTACTCGTCAATTGCTCACGCCGGTTACATCCTTGTCGGCTTGGCGGCGGGGGGGAGCGAGGCCGTTTCGGCCGCCATCTTCTATCTGGTCGGCTACACGATGTTCAATCTCGGCGCCTTCGCCATCTTGAGCGCAATCGAAATGCGCCGCGGCGGCTCGTGCGAGTTCTCCGAGCTTACCGGCTTAGGCAAATCCAATCCGGTGCTGGCCACCGTGCTTGCGCTCTTCATGTTCGCCCTGACCGGCTTTCCACCGACGGTAGGTTTCTTCGGCAAACTGTATATCTTCAGCGCCGCGGTTAACGCCGGCATGATCGGCTTAGTCGTGATCGGCGTCCTGAATTCGTTCGTCTCGGTTTATTACTATCTGCGTGTGATCAAAACGAGCTTCTTCGACGACGCTCCAGCCGTAACCTCACCAGTGTCCGTTGCTCCCGCGATTGTCGCCGCGATAGTCATCACGGCCATCGGTACTTTACTCCTCGGTATCTTCCCCGGCCAATTATTGGAATTTTCCAAGCACGCCCTGTTCGCAGCGCTGTAATCCTCAACGCAACCCCGAATCGTGTCACCCCGGGCGAAGACCCGGGGCCCAGCCCTCTAATAGCCCACATCCGCTGATTCCAATTTTCTTCTTTTGTAGGGCGGGTCCGTCTTCGAACCCGCCATCTTGCGACAGTTCTTGTAGGGATGAACCCGAGCGACGCCTTGCGTCGCGATGTGGTTCAGCCATCTCTTTTATTCTTGAAATTTCCCAACAAAAAAGGCGGGTCCACCACCGAACCCGCCCTACGATCAAATTGAAATCTACCCTACCCCAACACCAACTTCCCGTTTATCGGCGGGACTTTGATCGGATACTTGCCTGAGAAACACCCGTGGCAGAATGTCGAATTCGGCAGCGACGGCATCGACAGCATATTATCAAGCGACAAATACCGCAGTGAATCGACTTCGAGATATTTCTCGATCTCCGGCACCGTCATATTCGCGCCGATCAGTTCTTTCTTGGTCGGCATATCGATACCGTAAAAGCAGGGCGAAATAATCGGGGGAGAGGAGACCCTGAAGTGAATCTCTTTCGCGCCCGCCTCACGGATCATCTTCACAAGCTTCTTCGAGGTCGTCCCGCGCACGATCGAATCATCGACAACCACAACGCGGCGCCCACTCAATACACCCTTCACCGGATTGAATTTGAGCTTCACATCCAGATCGCGAATTTTTTGATGCGGATCGATAAATGTCCGGCCAACATAGTGGTTGCGGATCAATCCGATTTCATATCGAATCCCCGACGCTTCCGAAAAGCCAAGCGTAGCGGTATTCGCCGAATCGGGAATGCCAATCACAATATCTGCCTCAACCGGATGCTCTTCAGCCAGGGCGCGGCCTAAACGCCGACGTACCTTGTCAACGTTTTCACCGAACACTTTCGAATCCGGGCGCGAGAAATAGATGTATTCAAATATGCAAAATGCCTGCTTGGTGCTCTTTACCGGATAGGTCGACTTAAGCCCTTTGTCGCTGATCTCCAGCACTTCGCCCGGAGCCACATCGCGCACATACTTCGCGCCGATTATGTCAAACGCGCAGGTCTCCGACGCTACAATCCAGCTTGATCCCATCTTGCCAAGCGCCAGCGGACGGAACCCCTGCGGGTCGCGCGCCGCAATCACGGAGTCTTCTGTCAAAAAGACCAGGGAGTAGGCGCCTTTGCACCGTGACAGCGCATCGCAAATACGATCCAGACGCGTTTTCTTTTTCGACACCGCCGCCAGATGCAAAATGACTTCGGTATCTGAAGTAGTCTGGAATATCGAGCCCTTGGAATCGAGGTTCTTCTTTAGTTCCAGCGCATTGGTCAGGTTCCCGTTATGCGCCACCGCCAGATTGCTTGACCGATTGGTAATCAGAAACGGCTGAATATTGATTAGCGACGACGCCCCGGTCGTCGAATACCGGTTGTGCCCGATCGCGACATCGCCGACCAATTTCGAAATTGTCTCAGGTCGGGCGAAAACCTCGGGTACTTCGCCCATGGCCTTGTGCAGGTGAAAGACGCCGTTGTCTGACGAGACGATGCCCACCGACTCCTGCCCGCGATGCTGCAGCGCGTACAGTCCGAGATAGGCCAGCTCCGCCGCGCGGGCATGGCGAAACACCGCAAAAACGCCGCATTTGTCGTGTACTACATCGTCGATCATCGTTTCACCCCCCGCTTTAGTCCGCGGGGAAACGCCAAGTGTATTGGCTTTAACGGGATATGTCAATAGGCAGTTCCTGTCCGTGCGCTTGTGAATCCGCGTGCACCCGGACACCCACCGGGTGCTCGAAAAAGCTTCAAAGCGACTGGCTAACCCCCCGATTTTGCACTATGTTACGCCCGTTCTTACAGGTTACTCCGATTCGGCCCGATTACAGCACTGGGTTTGCTCAAAGACAGGTGGGCCTATTGGCCCGGCTATGCACGATCAGGAATTGAACAGGTTCGATATTCTCCGCGGTCTGGCGATGGCTGGCTCGCAGGGGGAATCTTTGCGCGTTTCGGCCGAACCCGCCCTGCGACAGACCTGCGCCCTTATGGGCCTTGAGGCCGCTTCATTATATGTATGGAACGACCAGCGGGTCGTCGCCTTTGAAGTCGCCCATGCCAGTTCCGAGGATGCCCGCAAACGTCTGACCGCGCTTGAAAACGATCTCTTCGCTGTTCTGCGCGACCGACGTCAACTCGTCTCCGCCTACATGAGTTTCGGCGGCGAAGCCGCCTATCAGGCCTTCACTCTGCCGCTGCACCACGGCACAAAGATCTTTGGCGCCGTCATCGGACTCGCCCCGACCGGAATCAAACTTGTCTCAGAAGATCTGTTTCTGGAAGCCCTGTCGGCTTCGCTCTCTCTCAACGCTCTCGTCGACGGCCTTTCTCGCGACGTCAGCGTCTCCAAAGAAGTCATCGACAAAGAGCGGCTCGCCGCGATCATTGAAACGGCGGTGACGGTCAACCACGAAGTCAACAATCCGTTGACCGCCATCTTGGGCAATGTCCAATTGCTTTTGCTAAAACGCCCCGACCTCGATCCCGAACTTCAGAACAAACTCAAGACCATCGAAACTTCGGCGCTGAAGATCAAAGATGTCACGCAGAAACTGTTGCGCCTGACTTCCGCCCGCTCGGTGAAATACACCGAGGGCACCAACATGCTCGACTTGGGCGACGAATAGCGCCTACAGATAGCTGTTTCGCATTGACAGCAGCATGCTCCGGAGCGCCTCTGCTCTGGCCCTGAGCGCTGCTACGTCTTTTTTCTCGACACTGGCGGCCATCTCCCGCGCCACGATTGCGGCATTCGCAAACTCCGCCGTCAACTTGTCCTGGTCCGGTTCAACTTCGATCGGAAAACTTGAAACGTCGATATGTTCAAGTTTCTTCAAAAGGTCGTTGGTCGATTTCTTTAGTTCATCCCAGTCCATCGCGGGAATGTCCTTGTCGATCACCGCATTTGTAGTCACAATCGAGCTATCGAGTAGTTCGAATTTGATGGGCTGCAATTGCGCCCGCGCTTCCTCAAAAACCGGATGTAATTTTTGAGCTACGTCCTTGGCTCTGCCTCTGCTGTTGGACTGACACGCCGACACGAACTGAACAACTAAGTGCCCCAGTTCCTTGCGCAGCGCCATAAAGTGAATGTTTCGTGCTTTGTTGGGGATAACGGGATCAACCGCCGCTATCTGAACAAATGCGGCATCACATCTGGGCCCGAGAGATGTGAAGTCGACATCGTCACGGCCATCATACGGTACTTCCCACGCCGTATGCATGATCTCTTCAAACGCAGCAAACTTCTCGGCTACAAATGCCGCAGTGTTATCCTGTGCGGCCGATCTCACCGCCAGTAAGCACAATATTGAAAAAAAGACAAATGCTCTCACTGAAACCTCCCTGCAAGAAAATACGATCACGCGCTATGCAGTGCGTCTGATTGTTTGGCGTCCCATCGTGTGTAGGGCGGGTTCGTCATCAAACCCGCCTTCTTGATTTGGCGACCAACAAGTGGTGGCCGACCGCTCCGCGGTCGGACTAGTCAATCCCTACAGATAATTCTCCCGGACCGACACCAGCAACTTTTTGAGTTCCATCGCCTGGGTGCGGAACCCGGCCAGATCTTTCTTCTCCGCTGCCATCTTCATCGCGTCAGCGATCGGAGCGCCCTTGGCGACCTCGACTTTCATCTCCGACTGCACTGCTTCCAATTCGGGCGGGAAAGTTTCTTCCTGGAAGTGTGCCAGCTTCATTTGAAGAGTCTCAGTCGACCCCGCCATTCCGTCCCAGTTCTCGGCAGGGACGTGCATATCGAGAATCACATCTACGGTAACCAGAATGCCGTCCAGCGGCTTGAACTCCAGCGGCTGAAGATCCCACATTGCCTCCTCGAACGCATTGTGCAGATCGGGCAGAATTTCGTGCGCCTTCAAGCTGTCGCCGGCTTTGCAAGCCGTCGCGAATTTCGCGACTTCTTCGCCCATCAGATTGCGATCCTTGCGAAATTTGTCCAGCCGCGCCGCATTCTTGATCGTCGGATCAAGTTTGCCGATCGGTACATACGCCGCCTCGAATTTCGCGCCGCTGTTGATCAATGCCGCATAGTCCTTGGCGGGCCAGGCATCGTGCCAGGCAGGATGCATAATTTCGTGGAACGCCTCGAACTTGTCCGAGGCAAATTGAACCGAATTGTCCTGCGCCGCCGCCGTCATGGCCAGCCCGCACAGCATCAGAAGTGAGGTGAGTGCTTTCATCAGTTACTCCCGGTAGTACTTTGAAAACGTCTATGTTAAATTACATTGGTTTCTTCGACCACGCCGCCATGGGCAAACCGTTTCGGGCTGAATTCGTCGATATCGATCGACGGCTTTTTGCCCATCACGATTTCCGTCGTCACAATTCCTGCCGCCGGCGCATGCATGAATCCGTGGCCGGAAAATCCCGTCACATGAAACACGCCTTCAACCGCCGGCTCCCAGCCGATAATCGCGCGGTGATCCGGTGTCGTCTCATAGAGTCCCGCCCACTTGTTGGCGACTTCGGCGGTTTCAAGCTGTGGAATTCGATCCAGCGCCCGCTCCAGAATGGCGTCGACATAATCCGGATCAATCGAAACATCAAACGACGGTGTCTGCGCCTTGTCGGCCCAGCCCAAGAGCATCCCTTTGGATTCCTTATGACAATAGAGTCCCGACTTCACATCAACCACCATCGGGAAGAACGGCTTTACAAAGTCAAGCGCGCCGGTAGTGACGCACTGTCGACGCAGCGGAAGTACCGGCACCGTTGCGCCAAGCATCTTGCCAATTTCGCCGGCATACGCTCCCGCGCAGTTAATCACCAACGGCGTAGATATTGTGCCCGCGTTCGTTTTCACTCCTGCGATTTTTCCGCCGTTTACCGCGAACCCGGTCACTTCCGTTTCGAGATTGAACTCAATCCCCATCGCGCGGCCGGCTTTCTCGTATCCTTGCAGGAATTCGTTGGGATCACCCAGGCCGTCGTCTTTGCAGAATGTCCCGAACAGCACATCATCAACTCGGCAGTGGGGAGCCACTTCAAGAATCTCAGCCGGCTTCAATATCTGCACATTCAATCCAACTGATTTCTGCAGCTCTACCGACTTGCGGAAAGTGACGGCGTCATTTTCATCGGTGACGAGGAAGAGGTACCCGACCTGATCATACAGCGCGTCGTGCCCGGTATCTTCTTTGAAACGGCAGAACATCTTTTCAGAGAGCATCGACATCTCGATATTCCCTTTGGTCGCAAACTGGGCGCGGATTCCGCCCGCCGCCTTCGAAGTCGACCCCGCCCCCAAAAACTTCTCTTTTTCAACAACGACAATCTGTCCGTACTTGGCTTTTCCGAGGTAAAACGCGACCGCCGCGCCGATAATCCCTCCGCCAATGATGACTACATCCGCCTTGGTTCTCATCTTATATCCTTCAATTCTCAGCTTCCGACATAGGTTACGTGAATCTTTTCACTAAGGTACGAAAATAGGGGGGAGAGTCAAGATAGCCCATTTTGATGTGGAAATGACAGGCGGCCTGCGAGGGAAACAGACCGCCTGTCTGACGAGGGGAAGAGGGAAACCTAGTTACTCTTAAACAACCCCACGATATTCCCATCCGGGTCCTTGAAAAACGCATACGCCCCGACTCCCGGAATATCAGTCGGCGGCACGACCGCTTCGCCGCCCAGAGCATTCGCCTTGTCCAGATACTTCTGCAGATCATCCACCTGCACGTACATCACAAAGTAGGGTACTCCTTTTGGCGCGGCGCAGATCCCGCCGTTGATTCCGCCCCCGCCGGTATCGACCATCCCATAATTGAGCGGATTGTTGGCGTCGACTTTCCAGTCGAACAGCTTGGCGAAAAATTCCCGCGAACGCTTGGCGTCGGTGGCGCCGATCTCCCAATGAACTACCGGATGCGGCATATCAAATTCTCCTTCACATATTTCAATTCGGTTGTCGTGTCACTTGCCACGTGAAAGTACCAACGCCTGTTTCACTCCACAATCACATTGCACGCGCGCCTCCATCACATCGTCTCATAGAGCGCGGGCACGCTGTAATTCCGTGCGAAGCGTTCATTCCGGTGCGCCTCGTCCTCTGTCACCCCGACGAAGGTCGGGGCCCAGTCTTGTACAATTGTTCTTCTTCCGATTCCGGCGCCTGCCGCGCAGTAGGTCGGGTTCCGAAGTCTCGCCACGGCGAGACGAGAAACCCGACACGCCCACGACTCAGGTGCGCGGCAGGCTTCCTGCCTGCCCGCTCTTCGTGCTCGGCGTACATTCCTGTGCGCCGGGTTTCCGTGCGCGGCAGACGCCCTCGTCTGCCCGTTTGAGTGCCTTTTGACGTGGCGTCAGGTGCCCTCACCTGACGCAATCTCTGCACGGCGGCCGCCTGACTCTTTAATATTGACACCATTGCCCGCGTTAGCTATTTTGATAGTACGTGGGGTGTTCCCCCACAGGGAGGTTTCCATGCGATTGGGCAAGTATTGGATAATGTTCGCCGGCCTGCTGATTCTTGCGGGAAGAGTTCTTGCAGATTCGGAAATACGCATTCGTCATATTTCCGGCCGATTTGACCGGACATCCGTGTTGGAGGGCGACACCCTGAGGATTGAACTCGAATATGTCAATCGAAATCCGTTCCATTACAATATCGCGGCCGGATTTCGCATTTTCAGCCGAGCTGCACTTGATTTCGGGGATTACGGCAGCGGAACCGCCGCTTGGGTTTCGACTCCGATTCCCCCACAGGGCTTCATTCCCTTTTGGAGCAATTGGGCGCGTCCAAATCTTGGCCCGCAGATAGACACTTCCGGGGGACTATCGAAAACTGATTTTGGCGCCATCTTCAGCTTCAACTGCTTCGGATGCGATGGAAAGGGCGTCGATACCTTTAGTTTTGCCGCCGCCGCTGACGACCCGTCTCAGTTGGCAATACCGCCAAACGATTCAGGACTCATGTTTACAGTCATCCTTGTTCCCCAGCGCCACGGAGATTTAGGGAGCGTGATCTGTATCGATTCAGTCAGCAAATGGCCGCCGACATTGACATGGAAGTGGGCACCCTTCAACGCGCCACCCCAGACGCCAAACGAATATCCCAGCTGGTATTCACCACTATGCGTAAAAGTTCTTCCGGATTCCCAGCCCACCCAGATCCGTGTTGAGCCGACGGATATCATTTTCTCCGCCATCGCTGGAGGTGAGTTGCCGGAAGCACAGACTGTTGAGTTACGTGAGCCGTCCGGTCGTTCCTTCCGGTGGCAAATTGAAAACATACCGGGGTGGTTGAACGTCACACCCGATCAAGGGGACTCGGTTCCAGCCATCGTCACTGTACGCATTGCTGATTCCAACATGCTTCCCGACGGATATGGGGCTGACCTCAGGGTCGTGAGCCCCGACGCGACTAATAGCCCTCAACCTCTTTTTGTTTCCTATTACCTCGATGCCGATCACGACGGTGACGGCTTGGGAGATAGACAAGACAACTGCACTTTTGTCGCCAACCCGGATCAGGCCGATTCGGATAAGGATGGCGTAGGCAACGCGTGCGACAATTGTCCACTTATTCCCAATAGTTATCAGTACGACAGCGATCACGATGGAAACGGCGATGAGTGCGACGATCCCCTCGGGTTCATCCGACTCTCACACGTTGACGGGCTTGTTGACTCCCAAACAATTAGAGCGGGAGATACTATTGCATTTCACCTCATGTTCGGCAATCGTTCCGACCTTCACTACAACTTCAGCAACGGATTCAAAATCTATAGCCGCGCGTCAATCGATTCGGGTGATCCCGGCTCTGGTACCGCCAAATGGCCGACTGTGTTCAGGACCGGAATCCCATTTCGGTTTGATTTCTCCGACGCGCGTCCTCGAGTCGGTCCGCTGATTGATACTACCGGTTATCTAAGCAAGGCGAACTTCGGAGCGATATTCACCTCTCTCTGCTTTGGTTGCGACGGTCAGGGCGTAGACACAATCGCGGTCGTTGGCGCCGCAAACGACATTGATCAAACGGCCATTGCACCCTTCGATTCCGGCGTGGCCTACATCATCCGGGTCGTTACCCGCATCGAGGACGTTGGCAAGGTGATTTGTCTTGACTCTGTAAACTACTACCCACCAACAAATACATGGAAGTGGGCGACGTTCAATAGCACTGACTGGCGTCGGGCGATCTACCTCCCCTCCTGGTCCGGACCCCATTGCTTCACTTTAGGCGACATCCCCAACTGTGTGAAGGCAATCTTGCCCGACGACACCCTGCGATTCTACAGTGTCGTTGGCGGCACGCCGCCGCCTTCACAGTCGTTCGCCATCACCGTAACCTGCTCCGCGACCGATTGGTCGGTCTCCGATGATGCCGACTGGCTCGAGTTGTCTCCGACTGCTGGCTCGAACGATACCACTATCACCGCCTCGATTTTCCCCAACGCCCTGCCAGCGGGTCTGCATCAAGCAGTCATCACTATTAGCCGTGGTGGAATTCCGTCTCAAACTATTCCGGTGATCTATGTCGTCGCTGACCCCACTTCCGACAGCACCTTCATTCGCGTCGATCACATCGACGGCCTGATATCGCCCGGCGTCGCCAAAGCCGGCGACACCGTGTCGTTTCACATCATGTTCGGCAACCGTTCAAGCATCAATTACAGTTTCGCGACCGCCTTCAAAGTCTACTCACGCGCTTCTCTTGAATCAGGCGACATCGGCTCGGGTACAGCGGCTTGGCCGTCGATTTACACTCCCGGCGTTCCCTATCGTGTCAATTTCTCTTCCGCTCGCCCGAGAACCGGGCCGCGTTTGGATTCAACTGGCTTTTTGAGCAGAGAAAATTTCGGCGCTATCCTGCAATTCAACTGCTTCGGCTGTGACGGCCAGAGTTCCGACACGATAGTAATCTCCGGAGCAGCAAACGACCCTGAGCAGACCGCCATCGCTCCTCACGATTCCGGTGTCGCGTTTATCATTCGGGTCGTGACTCGCGCCGAGGATGCCGGCAAAGTGATCTGCCTTGATTCATCGACGAACTGGCTGCCGTCCGGCACGTGGAAATGGGCGCCATTCAACGCCCCGTCCGGAACCCCAAATGTCTTTCCAAGTTGGTCCGGCCCGCACTGCATTGCTTTGGGTGTAAACTCAGAGTGCGGTCCTTTTCTTTTCTCTCTCGACACGGTTCGGTTCTACAGTGTTTATGGTGCAAGTGCAGCGACACCCGTATCACTGGGAATTCAGCCCGGCTGCCCGCAAACTTACTGGTACGTCTGTGCACACGAAGACTGGTGTTCGGCTGAACCTCTATCTGGAGACGGAGACACTTCAATAATTATCTCTATAACTTCTGATACTCTCAAACCGGGTGCGTACCTTTCGCCTCTGTGGATTTGTTATTCGGATCCAAATTCAATGCCTCCCCCGAACATGAAGCGCATCACCGTGAAGTACCTTGTCGACGCCGACTCTGACGCCGACGGCGTAGGGGACACCCGCGACAACTGCGCGCTCGTCTTCAACCCCGATCAAGCCGATAGCAATCTTGACGGCATCGGCGATGCCTGCGCTGAGCCGACCGCCGTTGACGATTCGCTCGCGATGCTGCCGACACACTTCGAGGTCTATCAGAATTACCCGAACCCGTTCAATCCGACCACCACCATCAAGTTCGCGTTGCCGCGCGCCAGTCAAATTCAGATTGTGATCTACAATGTGCTCGGAGGGAAAGTCCGTACTCTGATTGACAGCCGCAAACCGGCTGGCGAGCACACGATCGTGTGGGATGGCAAAGACGACCGCGGCAACACAGTCCCCAGCGGTGTCTATTTCTACAAACTCACCGCCGAGAGCTTCGTCCAAACCAAGAAGATGGTGCTGGTGAGGTAAGTAGGTCGGGTTGGCAATGGGAATCGTTCCCGACGATTCTCGTTGACTACCCGACATTCCTGCATGTGAAAATGACATGTCGGGTAGTCTGCGTCCCGCTGGCGCGGCCCTTGCCAACCCGACCTACTGGTATAATCGTGCGCGGCGTACATTCTATTGCGCCGCGTCTTTCTGTCACCCCGACGAAGGTCGGGGTCCAGTCTTGCACTATAGATCTTATTCCACTTGGCCTGTGCGCCCTCCCGCTTGCCGCAATCTGCACTGCGCCGTACATTACCCCCATGGCGCCCCTGCCGAAACTACGTTCCGACCTCATCACCAGTCCCATCACACAGGACAACCAGACCGTTTACACGGTCAAAGATCCTGTCGGTGGCCGCTACATTCAGCTTCGTGAACCGGAATTCTGGCTCGCCAATCGCTTCGACGGTTCAACCGATCCTGCAACGATAGCATCGGACTTTCAAACCAAGTTTGGCTTCAACATGTCTGCCGAGAATGTGTCCCAATTTGCCGGGATGTTGTCTCAACTCGGCTTTCTTGAGTCAACGCCGGAAGCGGGGGAGACCGACCGCCCTGCCCACGCACCCGCTTCCAAACCGACCTTCGCGTCACGCATTCTTTTCATCAAGCTCGGCTTTTTCAAACCCGGCAGATTTTTGGATCGTCTGAGCGCTTTCTATCGTCCATTCCATAATTGGTTCTGGTTCTTGCTGGAGGCTGCGGTGATGTCCGTCGGTGTCGCCCTTCTTCTGGCACATCGTACAGAATTCACCATCTCGCCCATAGAGCTTCTCTCGGTTGGCTCTGTAGCCACAGTCATCACCGCACTCTTCTTGTTCATTTCATTTCACGAAATGGCCCACGCCGTAGTCTGCCGCTATTACGGCGGCGAAGTTCGCGAGATGGG
>CAYVWS010000021.1:16301-25852 GCA_964455535.1 uncultured Ignavibacteriales bacterium
AAATGGCCCACGCCGTAGTCTGCCGCTATTACGGCGGCGAAGTTCGCGAGATGGGCTTTTTGCTTTTGTACTTCCAGCCCTGCTTCTATGCCGATGTTTCCGACGCCTGGCTCTTCAAACAAAAGCGCCATCGGCTGGCCGTCACACTGGCCGGTCTCTGGTCGCAAACCGTCATCATGTCGCTCGCCGTGATTGTCTGGCGTGTGACTGTCGATGGTTCCGCCATCAACTCGCTCGCCCGCATTACCGGGATCGTCTGCTGGGCGACTCTCCTGCTGAACTTCAATCCGCTCATCAAGCTCGACGGCTACTACCTGCTTTCCGACTGGCTCGAAATTCCGAACCTGCGCGCCAAGGCCTTCGGCTATCTTGCCAATGTTCTCCAGCGCCGAGTTTTCGGTTGGCCCATCGAAAAGATCGACGTCACACCGCGACAGCGAAAAATTTTCCTTTGGTATGCGCTTCTCTCGTTTGTCTTTTCGTTCGTTCTGATCGCATACTTCCTTATTCTCGCCGCCGGTTTCTTTGTCGCCGCCGGGGGAGGGGCGGGATTGGTCTTGTTCGCCTGTCTCTTGGCCGTTATCTTACGAACCACCGTGCTTCGGCTGGGGCGCGGCATTGTCCAGCACCTACGCTATATGAAGACCCTTATGAAGAAACCGGCACGACTCATCACCTACATCGTCATCCTCACCGCTCTCATCATTTTTCTTTTTACCGTGCCGTTTCCTCGACGCGTCTCAGGCGATGTGACCGCCCAGCCCGTCTCCGACTTCTCGATTCGCCTAAACGAAATCGGCATGCTCGAATCGATCTACCGCATCGGTGGGGCCAGCCCCGAAAAGAAATCGAGCTTTATCCAGTTGCTCGCCAACGAAGCAACCGCCCTGCAAATACTGCCAAGCGTGAAAGACGCACAGGAGATTCACGAAGGTGACACGATTGCTGTCTTGGTTTCGAATCAAATCAATCAGCAGATTGCCGTCGCCGAGTCCGAACTCTCCCGACTGGGTGATCAACTCGCACTGTTGAAAGCGCCACCCAAAAAAGAAGCCGTCTCCGAGGCCGAAGCCGCCGTCTCGGCGGCGAAAACCAATTACGATCAATTACTCAAAGACCAGGCGCGTGTCGAAAATCTCTTTGCCAAAAATCTCACAACCCAAGCCGCCGTCGAGTCCGCTCAATCCGCGACTCAAATTGCCAAAGCCGAATGGAACAATAAGAAATCGACACTCGCGCTGGTGAAATCCGGCCCGCGCCCCGAAGAAATCAATCTGCTCGAAAAAGCGATTGCCAAACAAAATACTCAGCTTGAGTATCTTCGTAAACAAGCCGCCGCGCAGGTCATCACGTCGCCGATCGCCGGTCGCGTCTCGCTTCGTCCAGATGACAAACACCTGATGATTGTGGCGGATAATAGTAAACTCGAAATTGCCGTCCCTGTTTCCGATTTCGACATCTCGCTGGTTGAAATTGGTCAAGAAGTCGTCATCAAATTCCGTTCGTTCCCCGACCGCACATTTAGCGGTTCGGTTGTGCGCATTCCCGGGTCCGCTGATCAGATTGAAAAAACAACTCGCTTCCCGGTCTCTGTCCTTGTTGCCAACGACGGCGGTGAACTTAAATCAGGCACGACCGGTTACGCCAAGATCGAAGCCGGCAGTGCGTGCCTCGCTTCGCTCGGTTGGCGCAAGGTCAAATCGCTTCTCAAGGTGGAATTCTGGTCGCTGTGGTAACCGTCTGTCATCGTGTGAGTTAAGTGTGTGGAGTCCGAAGTGGCGGGCGGCAAATTTTTCCCGATTCGGTCCATGATCAAAGTGTGTGACGAGGCGAAATATCGTGTGACTCGCACCCATCTATTGACGACTTCGTATTATTACGTATACTACAAGACATAAAAAGAGGTACGCACCGTACTTCAAACCCCCTCACCGGGGTTAGATCACGAAACAGTAAAGGAGGTGATTCGATGGATTACAAAATCAGCATCGAAGTTCTGGAGGCTCGTATCGCTCCAGCCGGTATTAGCTTGGGCGGTCAGGGTTGATTTCCTGAACTCTCAGTGCTTTGCTAAGCACGGGCAGGTTCACGCCTGCCCGCTTTTTTTTGTCCAAGTATCAACCCCAACCGCTCGATTTCTCCAAGCATAAACTTGATCTCTCGTCGGTTTTGAAAGTCAGCTCGCTCTTGCGGATCGGTTAACGACGAAGCAATCTCTTTCGCCATTGCGATCGCCCGACGATATTCCCGGAAGGACTGCTCATAATCACCCGCTGCGAATTGCAGCCGACCAGCCAGGACACCAACTGCAAAAAGATCAACGACACTTCCGAACTCTTGCGCCAGGACTTGGGCGCGCCGGCAGTATGTCTGTGCTTCTTGTCTTCGATCGTTTGCTAATAGCATTTCGGCCACGAGGGCATTCAGTCGTGGGGCCTCGATTTCAGCTTCCATCTTTGAGATGGACTCCATGTCCCCACTGATAGTCTCGAGCGCGGGAACACGGCCCTGTTCCCGCAGGAATTGTTCAACGCAATTCGCGCGATACACGACTATTAATCGCTCAAACTGCGTTTGCGCCGCCAAATCGTCAACTTCGCGCTTCAACCCATCTGTGCTCTCAAGTCTCGACGTCAACAACACTGCTCGTAATTTTACGAACGGATCAACTGCTGATACCGCGCGAGCTTCCCTGGCAATCTGAACTGCCCGATCGAAACGTCCAAGAACCATTTCTGACTCTGCTGCTGCGCATCGGTACACGACGCCAATGGCAGGATCATCGACAGTCCCTAATTTCTCGGCAACTTCGTTGAGCACTGCTTTCGACTCGCCAAGCTTTCCGAGTCGCACCAGTGCAGTTGCCAGCGACACCTGAAGAAGCATCTCCTGCACGGTATCGCCAATCTCACGGCTGAGAGCGAGACCTTCACGAACCAACGCGATTGATTTCCCCAATTGGCCCGCAGAAATCATTATGGAAGTCAAATTTTCTATGTTTATCAAAATCTCTTTGCGCGAGCCGACTCGTCTGTTCATCTCCAGCGATTCCGAAAGATGTGTAACGGCGTTGATATTGTTCCCGGAAATGAATGACACATATCCCAGGTTGTTCAGCGTCCGCGCGATCTCGCCCGCATTGCCTATTTCCCGTTTTAGGTCGAGCGATTTTTGCATGAGAAACAGCCCTCTGGGGATTCTTCCCGAAAGGCAGAGTATCGATCCGAGGTTGGATAAAGTTGAGGCGATGTCTTCCCGCACTTCCAGCTTCCGCTGAACCCGAAGAGCGCGCCTGAGGTATTGTGCGGATTTGACAAGGTCGCCCACCACCCAATAGATATTTCCAAGATTGTTGCATGTATGTGAATACTCGAGCTGATCGTCTAATTGCTCGAAAATCGTCAGCGCCTTCTCAAGTGCTTCTCGTCCGGCATCGAAATCGCTTCGCATCTTGTAGAGATCACCCAGCTTGTTGTAGACGATTCCAAGCGTTTTCCCAACCGGTCGTTTCGTAAGACCGTTGATAAGTTCTTTGTAGATGCACTCCGCCCCGAACGTATCGCCGCTGTCTTTCAGCAGTGTCCCGCTCAGCAGCAGCAGTTCCGACACCTCATGCAATCGCCCGGCTGTCCGCGCGAAGTCAATTACTCGATTGGCCAGCGTCAAGGCCTCGGCGCGACGCTCGGCTTTGACCAACGCCGCAGTCGCCTGCATCGCGCACCGTTCAGATGCTTCCAGTTCGCCGGCCGCCAACCATGTCAGGGTTGCCCGGACAAATTCTTCGTTGTGCTCCAGTCGCGCCGCATGTTTCCGCGACGTATGGCGCATTGTCCGCGATTTTAACAACTGGCGAAGCAAAACCAATCGGGGTGTCAGCGTCTGATTTGTCACTTCCGCGAAAGTCGCCGCATCTCCAATCATCCGCTTCTTCTCTGAAACCGACACCCCTCGAATGCTCCTCAACTGCCGCGCTCTCAGAAATGCCGGCCAGCGAACGCCAGCCGTGAATTGAAAAGTGCCGTTACAATATTCAAGATTGCCAACTGCCCAATTGCCCGACAGAACTTCCCGTAGCAAGTTCGGATCGTCGCCCGCAAATGACAGAAGCTGCGATCTGTCTGCCGTACTCAAATCGGAGCACGTCGCAATAATCTGCTCTGCGGTGGCGTCGGCCCGCCACAGATACCTCGGCCGAATTGCCTTTTGGTACGGATACCGCGCCCCTGCCTTTTGCAGCGAATCGCAAACACTCCAGGCAGTCTTTGGTCGTGCGCTTGCGATTTTCGCCAGCAGCGCGTTGACTATCGGCACGACCGCATATCCAGCTAAATTCGGGCGCAGTTGTTCAATCGGTGTAGGCGTCTCTTCCTGAATTCTTGAATTCACTTTTACCGGTTCGGAGTCGCCGACAAGGAACGGATGCTGCCCCGTTAAGATCTGATACGCCATCACTCCAAGCACAAAGAGGTCCGACTGATGACTGGTTGTCTTCTGCGCGATGACTTCCGGCGCCATATATCCGACTGTACCAAGCCCGGCCCGCGCCGATTCCGGCTCATCGACCATTCGTCCAAGCGAAAAGTCGGAAATCTTGGCATACCAAAGTCGCTCAGGCGGGATGCGATCCCAGTTTCGGGGCAGGAAAATATTCTGCGGTTTCAGGTCGCCATGAACGATTCCGCGCACCCGCAGATATTCCAAAGACAACGCCATAGCCGAGATCAGATTGAGGGCAACCTGGATGTCTTCGACTCGACCAACGGCGTCAACTGTCGGACCTTCGCAGAGTTCAAGCAGGAGATAATCAGGATGCGAGTGAGGCGATTCCAGCAGTCGAACCAGGCCCGGGAAGCGGTGCCCGCCGATCAATTCGTACTCGCGACGAGCGAGCGTCGCAAAATCGCTATCAGGTTGGGAATCGCAGGGGAGAGGCGCCTTGAGCGCGGCCTCGCGACCGGAATCGGCCAGCCGCACCCGCGTCACTTCGGCCGTGCCGCCACGGCCCAGCGGTGCGACCACCGTGAAGCGTTTGTCTTCTGCGGCCGTGGTCATGGCCTCTTAGATCACTTTGCGCGGCTGAAATCTCGGCAACGACAACACAAAGGTCGTACCCTCGCCCAATTTCGAGCGAACGTCCAATCGGCCGTTGTGCTGTTCCACAATCTTCTTGCAGTTATGCAGGCCGAGTCCATGGCCGCCCTTCTTGGTTGAAAAATGCAAAGTGAAAATCTTCGACATTGTCTCGGGCGACATCCCGATGCCGTTATCGGTGATCTCAATCGCGATCTTTTCATCGGCCTGCAGGTACCGAACCGTGATGCCGATCTTGCGTTCGAGCTTTTCGCCCTTCAGCGTCGCGGTCGTGACCCGCTCCTCGATGGCATCGGCGGCATTGTTAAGCAGATTCATAAGGACCTGCTGCACCTGACCGACATCGATTTCCGCGGTCGGAATCGACTCATTCATATCGATCGTAAACTGGGCCAGCTTAAAGCGCGGCTGGATACGCAGCGAAAACAGCAGGTCATCCAGCAGATGCTTGATATCGTAGCTGATATATTCCGGCTCGGGCTTGGAGAAATCCATTAAGCTGTCCACGAACCGCTTGATCTTGAAGACATTTTCGGTGATCGACTTGGCGTTGAACCGGGCCTTGTCGAATTTCTCACGGTCGAGATTTACGCCAAGCAATTCCGCGTTGTTGGTGATGATCGACAGGAAATTATTCAGTTCATGCGCCACCGAGGCCGCCATTTCGCCGCGTGCGACCAGCTTCTCCGACAAAATGACATACTGTTCCATAGTCACTTTCTCGGTGACATCTTCCACCGCCATAATCAGGCCGTCGTGACCGTTGGGAAGTTCCGCCATCGGCGTGATCTTGATTGATAAGACTTTTTCGACATATCCGGTATTGTGATAATACCGCGCCTCGGAATATTCCTGGCCACTTGCGATCACCGTGGTAATCATCCCCTGCCAGCGTGCCCGCTCGCTGTCGGGAAGCAGCGACAGAAACTCAGTCGGTGTTTCGGAATGCCCGATCAGCTGGATTTCATCGCGGTTCAGCTCGAAAACCTCAAGCGCCGTCGAATTGATCGTGGCCAAATTGCCGTGCGAGTCCATCGCGACAATGCCGATCGGCGAGGACGACACCACCGACTCGTTGTACTTTTCCAGCCGCAAAAGCTGCTCGTACACCCCGGCGTTATGTAGCGCGTTGGATACCAGCTGCGTGTACAATTCGAACAGATACAAGTCCGACTTTAAAAACATCCGCGACTGCATCGAGTTGTCCAGGTAGATCACGCCGATAACTTTTTCGCGCACCACAATCGGGGTGCACATAATCGAACGAAGGTGCAGCTCGCGAATCGACTGCTGGGTCGCGAACTTTTCGTCGTGCATCGCGTCGGAGGTGTATATCCCCTCGCCGGTCTTGGCAACCTGACTGGTGATGGAACTGGATATCTTGAAATCCTCTTCCATCAACTGTTCTTTGCACAGATTGTACGCCGACTTCAACTGCAGTTCGCCGTGCGAATCCAGCAGCATGATCAGCCCTCGCTCGGCGCCGACCAGTTCGATCGCCTTGTGCATCACGCTTTGAAGCACATTATCAAGCACGAGCGAAGAGTTAATCGCCAGTGAAAGCTGAAGCAGCGTCTTAAGATCAGTCTGATGCTGCGCCGACTCCTCCTGAGGAGCGGCCAGGTATTCGTTGTCCTTTGCAACCTCGTCCATCCGTCGCTCAAGACCCTCCAAAAAGTCCAGTGACAGGGGAGAAGATTCCGACAACTTCTTCGCGTTGTGGTCGGCCATATTCGTTTCGGTCTTTTCCATATCGCGGTGTGCGTTCTTCATAGGCGTTTTTCTTCCTCGTCTATTGGAATATTATCGGCCGGAAACCGCCCCGCCTTAAGCCGCTATCCGATTGGATTTCAAAGCCCTAAGCGCAGAATAAACGCCCGCAGGAAGCCCCGGCCCTCCTCAAGTGAAGTCTCGATCGGCCCCCGCAATAGATTGTGACGTAAGGAGATGGGCTTAGAAGTGACGCGCCAGCCGGACGTAGATTTGGGCATCGGCATTGTCGGACCGATCCAGCCGCTTGGCGATACTCAAACGCAAACCCGATCCAACATATCCGGCAAACCCTACCGAATTCTTGGCGTCGGACAACTGAGTCAGATCGCCCTTTTGTCCGATCTGCCCGCAGTCCCAAAACGTCGAAAGCGCAAATTCGCTTCCCGGAATCTCAAAACGATATTCGACACTTGTCATCCAGAAGCTGTTGCCAGCATACTCTTTGTGATCGTATCCCTGCCAACTCCCGAGCCCACCCATGTAGTACTTTCGGTGCATCGGCAAGTCCCCATCCGAAGTCCCGACCTTGGCGCGAAGCATCACCATCGACTCTTTGTGAATCTTCTGGTACCGCGTCACTCCGGCGGTGAAACGCGTAAAATCAAAATCCGAACCCATACCGTCGGTGGATCGTTCGTACAATGCCTCCAGATGCCACGACGACTTGGCGTACAGCCCAAACGGCGGGCGAGAGTCATATTCGGCCGAAAGCGCGATTCCCGCGATCGTGGTTGTATCGATTATATCACGTCCGACAATTCGCAGCGATGTATCAACCGACGAGAAATTATCCCGAAACCGCTTGTTGCCGCCGAATATTGCCCACATACGCGGGTGGGCCTCAAGCCATTTGGTGGCCTCACTTTTGTACTCGACAGTCAATCGTAAGCGCGGCACCGGCGAAATGCCGGCGTACACCCGGCCGCCTTCGGCTTCGTAGTAGTCTTTAAAGTCCTCGCGCGCGAACAACACGAACGCCATGTTCTCATAATCGCCCAGCATCCAGTCATCATCAGATGCCAGCTTGCGATACACTTCACCGCCGACAATAAGATCACTCGGCTTGGCAATAGTCTGTTCTATCCCGAACTTGTACCGCCAGCGCTCCGACTCGAAGGCATATCCGCCCTTGGCCCAGAAAGTCGGCAACAGCGAATCGTCATCCTGAAACTTGAGCCCAACAAAGAGCGAAAATCCGTCCACGCGATTGTACATGATGTCCGGATCGATACTGAACTGCCTATCCCGCGAGGTGAGCTGGAACTTCCGCATCAGTTTTTTCTTCGGCGACGAAATACTCCCGTAGACCGTCGAGCCGCGCGAAATATCGACATGACCAAATAGCGTATTGGTCCCGCCGCGAATGACACCGCCGGCGCTCGTCGTGATCTTGCCGAACAACGTGACTATATCCCGATTGACTTCACCGGCGACGGTGATATCACCCGTCACCGTGAAAATGCTCCCGCGCACAAACTGCCCGCTGTCGACTTGTACCGGCGCAAAGGGAGAGATGATATTCCCCTGGCGCAATTTCCGAATCGAGCGATTCGTGGAATCTTCGCTGGTAAGAAACACTGCTACCAGCGTGTCATGCCAGTTCTCCAGCCGGATATCGACAATTTCACTGTACAGAAATTCACTATTGCCCGCCTTGAGTCGGTCGGCGTGAAACGACACGCCGTTCGCAAGCATCAGCGCTGTATCGGATGGTATCGAGTCGGACGACGGCGTAGAAGTCGACACCGGCGCCGTCAGGCGGGGGGATGATATGGTCAGCGTCCCGTTCTTGTCGCTCTTTAGCGTAAAGAGCTGCGTAAATTGATTGACCTGGCGGAACTCCTTGTACTGAGTTTGGGCCGCGACCGATGCCGCCGCCGCAATCCACCCGATCAATATCAATCCCGCAGCTTTGTAAACGTTTCTCATTCGCTGTGAAACTTCATCATTTCATACGTGGTCGTCAACAAGAGAGTTATTCCTCTCTCCGCATTGACATTATCGACTGGCCATCAGTTTTTGGTAGTCTCGCAGCGCCTGACGGTGCGCTTCGAAGGCGATATTCGACGGCACCTCGTGCGGATCGAAATACGCCACCTCAAGCGCGTCATCGGCGGCTTTCAATTCGCCCCCCAATGGTCTGGCCAGATACAAAACCAACACCGCATTGGCGCGCGGATCATCATTCCCCGAATACACTTCAAAAAAGCGGACCAATTCGATCTTCAGTCCGGTTTCTTCGCCGACTTCGCGCACCGCTGTTTGCGCCGGATGCTCCTGCCACTCCATAAACCCCGCGGGAAAACACCAATCGCCGATTGCCGGCGGATGCGCGCGCTTCACCATCAATATCTTCCCATGTTCTTCTACAATCGCCCCCGCCGCCGGAACCGGATTCTGATAAAAAATAAACCCGCACTCGGGATCGGGGCATTGCATCCGACAGCGCCCGTCAAGCTCCCGCTCTACAAGTCCGGTCGCGCACCTCGGGCAATATCGATACCCTGAGTGCGCACTCTTAAGCGCAAACAACCTGGCCGCGTCGAAACGGCTGAAATCCTGACTCACGAAGGCATCGCCCCATCGATCATCTTAAGTGTAATCACTGTCGTGTCGTCCTGCGGCGGCGTCGTGGGATCAAACTCCCGCACACAGGTCAGCATTTTACCCATCAATTCGTGGGGAGG
>CAYVWS010000022.1:0-14749 GCA_964455535.1 uncultured Ignavibacteriales bacterium
TTTGACTTTGGTTGAGGCGAACAAGCCGTCGGATTCGGCGCCCGCAAGCGCCTTGGCCATTGTTGAAGTAGTGTCGGCTCGCAGGCGCAGGTTCTTTTCCATCAACATGACTGTCTTGCCGACCCGCTTAAAATAAAAAGGAAAGCCGTCCGACATACTTCCGTAGTCGGAGAAAGCGCCGTCGGACTTTGATATGGTGGCTCCGTAGAGGAAAACCGGACCAAACTGCGACGGTTTAATCGACATCAAGACTGAATTGTCGGTCGTGTCGCGGTAAAACGTAAACAACCCCGGGACCACGACCCGGTCTTTGATCATCTCTGCATACGGTTTTTCATCTCCGGCAGGTTTTCCAGCCGGTCTTCCCGATGCCCGTTTGAAGCCCAAGTACCCTCGATCGATTCCGGCCTGACTTTCGGTCGCTCCCACAAATAGTGAGAAGACCGCAGCCACAGCCAGAGCGCTTCGCAATGCCTTCATACTGTTTCCTTTCCTATGTACACTCAAGAGTAGGTGTCAACTATCAGTCTATAAACGAATTAGGCCTCGCTGAGTTGCAAGAAATCTTGGAATACTGTGTGGGAAAAATTCTCAAATTGAGGCGGCACAGTAGAAGAGGTCGATTCGCAAACACTCAAGCATGGCGGGGCTCAACATAGAAGAGGATGTCCCCCCTGTCAAGGTGTACGCGCTGTTCTTAAAGCACCATTATCTGAGAGGTACGAATCGAACATCGTACAGCGCGCGGTCTTCAACTCGAGTGTCGAGCTTTCGAAACAGATGCAGCTCCTGACGTCCATCGGGGGCGACGAGGGGACCAACCAGTCGGCCTCCGGGAGTCAATTGATCAGTCCATGCGCGAGGGATTGAATCGGCCACCGCGGCGAACAGAATAGCATCAAACGGCGCATATTCCGGCCAACCGGCTTTGCCGTCGCCAACGCGAAACGAGACGTTCGTGATTCCGATATCGGCGAGCAGTTTTTGAGAACGTTCGGCCAATTCGGGTATGATCTCAACCGTGCACACCGACTTAACCATCCTCGCCAGCACGGCGGTTTGTTGCCCCGAACCGGTGCCTATTTCCAGCACGCGCGAATCACTCGACAATTCGAGCGCCTGTGTCATCGATGCCACAATGAATGGCTGAGAGATAGTCTGCCCGAAACCGATTTCCAACGGGCCGTCACTATATGCCTGCGGACGATGTTCCGACGGGACAAACAATTCGCGCGGCAAAGTGATCATCGCCTTCAGTACACGCGTGTCCGTGATCCCCCGCGATATCAATTGTTCATCCACCATGAGCTGTCGCAGGCGAGCGAAACCAGAGCTGTCGTCAGCCCGAAACATCCCGGGAAAATATGAGAGGAATAGCGACTAAGGAAGAAAGAAGTATTCGTTTAGAAACAGCACGGGGGAGGACCGTCGAGATACAGGTAGGCAATCAAAGCCGTCAGATCGGAAATGTCGATGCCTTCCTCACAATCAACCGACCCGGTCCCCGGAGGATATGGCGGCGGCCCATTCAGGTAGAGATATCCGATGAGCACGGTTATATCGGCTATATCAGGGTTAGCCGAATTATCCATATCGCCGCACACATACGACGACACCCTGATCTGGCGCGCCGGGGTTTCAGCCGATATCCATCCGGCTGAGTCAAGCGCCTGCACTTTCCAGTACAGCGTATCGCCAAAAGTAAAGCGGGCGATGTCGACCGCCACCGAATCGACATATACGAGTGTGTCCAGCACGTATGACGAAAAATCGGGCAGTGTCGAAATGGCGATACGGTAGAAATCCGGAGCACTGGCGTGAGCGAAAGTCGGCGACGCTGCCCAGTTGAAAGTCACCTGCGGATTAGCACCGATAGTCGCAGTGTCCTGGGGTATCAGCCCGGTTGGCGTCGGCGGCGCGGTCGTGTCGAGTACAAAGTCCGCCGGCAGACTAAGCGCGCCGCTATTGCCTGCGCTGTCGAATCGTTTAGCGCGCCAATACCATCGACCTTCGACGATGTTGTCAGGCAGTGTAAATACCGTGTCGCCGACCGGTTGGTAAGTCGTCGCAATGCCGAACAGTGAATCCTGCGATAGCTCGATCACGGCGTATTCTGGCGAGATCACCGGACTGCCGGGGGTCGTGAGCGACATCACTAAATCAAAGAACTCTTGGTGTGGGTAGCTTGATGCGACCGGATATACTAGAGATACATCCGACGGAGCGAGGTTATCGATATAGAGCGAATGGGGGAGACGCTGATACGATGACGACTCTGTCGCCGAAAATGCTTTGACTCCCCAATAGTACAATCCATCGGCCAGCGAATCGACAAGCGGCATGTCAAAGGTCGTATCGGTAAGACTACCATACGAGCGGACGGTTGTGGCCAGGCCGGTATCGCTCGCAATCACCAGTCGATAACTCGTGCCTTCGACCGACCAGACAAACTCCGGCGCGCGGTTGGTGAAATAGACAGTCGTATCCGGCTGCAACAGATGCGGCGGCGGAAAAGGATTGTCAGTCAGGATCGCCGTGCTGGCTACTGACGAGCTCGAATGCTCGCCGCTGGCCGAGAAGGTAATATGGCTGATGGCACCGTGTGGTACTTCGGCCGGAACATGAAGCGTACAGCTCACTAAAGCCGAGTCGCCCGCTGCCAGCAGCGTGTCAACGCTCCCTGGCGAAACCGACCACCCCGAATCAGACATGACACTCACAATGATCTGATTGGAAACATTGCCGCTGTTCTTGACCCATGCCGTCACATTCAGATTCTGCGGCGAACTGCAGGAGTCGGCTTCAGGGGCGCTGGCCGTCAATTGATACAATGTCTGAGCTGAAATCCGGGCGGTCGAACTGTCTCGGCGCAGTGAATCCGACACACTGGTAACAAGACACGACACTTTGGTGTGGTTACCCGGGGCCGTGCCATTCGGAATAGCAACCGACTGATTGATTACGATTGAGTCGAACGGCATCAGCCACACCGTGGTGTCAAGTGTAGCCGAGAGCCAGCCGAGCGAATCGGTAAGTCGAGTGCGAATCGAGTCGATCCCGCCGCCAACATTTTTTGCCACAAATCGGACCGGCACTATAGCATTGGGCAGCGCGCTTGTGTCCCAAACCGAACGGGAGTCGACTGCCCGGGCAGTGTCAGTGGTATTAGATGAATCGGGCGTGAACACGATCGAGTATTTCTGAGGTCCTTCGGGAATGTTGTACCCCGTGACTTTCGCACGCCAAATGCCGCTTGCCGGCGAACTTGCTTCGGCGGTTTCGACATTGTTCTTTCGATCCACACCGTGAGTCGCCGCCGAACCCGGACTTGCAGGATTGAGCACCCAAGGCAGAGTGACACTGTTGCCCGGATCAACCAATTGAAGATCGAGATCATTGATAAGCGCGTTTCCCGAAAGCGCCGTACCGCCGGGATCATCCCAGACGAGCGTAGCCCGCAGCTTGGAAGTCCCCGGGGCTACCGATATTTGGTATTCGTGTGTCACGCCCGTAATCATGCTGGCTTCGACAAACGATCCGGGCCCGACACTCACTTTGCGCACCGCCGCTACAGCGTCGAGCACACCGTGACCATACTGATAGTCCGGGCCGATCGTACCTCTGTCAGACGAAGAATTTATGAGAATTCCCTTTATCGTCGCCGGTAACAGCTCGTCCGACGGCAGCAATTGGTTCCAGCGTTGGCGCAGAAGCGCAATTACACCGGATACTACCGGCGCAGCCATCGAGGTTCCGCACTGCACCGCGTATCCCGTGGTGAGTTTGGTGCTGGTGACGCCGTTATCACCCCCGATCTGACAGCCGGGAGCGCAGATATCTGGTTTGACGCGGCCGTCATCGGTTGGTCCCCAGCTGGAAAAGGTCGACATTGAGTTGTCGTTTGAAATCACGGCCCCGACTGAAATAACATTCTTCGATGACGCCAATGGATCAATCGTATTGTATGTCCAGCCGATTGAACCGCAGTACTGGGGATTTGTGCTGCGCTGGTTGCCAGCGGAAAAAACAATTGTTATGGGCGCTCCGGCGCCGCCGCGCACGATCTCGTCGATCGTCTCGTCTTCCACGAAATAATTGCCCAGAGTGGCCACACAGGCCGCATTGGTAGCCGGACTCGGAATGCCGACCCCCCACGAATTATTGGCCACCTCAATGTTGTAGTTGCCGATCAGGTCAGCGTATTGCGCCACCGCCTCCGACGACGTGTTCCACCACAGATGAGTGACCAGTGTCGAAGCGGGGGCCATACCCTTGTACGTGCCGCCTGATTGACTGCCGCTGCCGACCATCGTTCCGGCGACATGGGTGGCGTGCGCTGTCAGCGCCGAAGTATCGGCCGAAATAATCCTCGGACTCAGATCGGGATGGGTATCATCGGCGCGGCCGCCGTCCCATATTCCCATCATGATGCCGTTTCCCGTGAGGTTGTATGGCGCCGCCTGTGCAGAGTCGACTTTGGCGGCGACGCGACACCCGTCATTGTGCTCAATGAGCGGCGGCAGGCAGGGCTGTACATACACTACGTCATCCTGTCGAGCGATTGACAATAGCTGCAAGAACGGGATGATTATGTCAGCAGCGTTCGAGAGATTCTGCGCTCCCAAAACGCGGCCGCCCGCTGAGGTGGCCCATTGACCGGCATCGACATCTTTTTGAAGCGCAACTGTGATCTGAATCGAATCACCGGATCGACGGCTCCACTCCGGAATTTCACCGCCCAGAAACGACGGAGAGAGTTTCTGCTCGGCAGTCAGTCTTCCGCTCCATCGCACGCCGTGCGATGCAAGGTCAATTTCGGTAGTCGAAGGAACGCGCACCGCCAGATACGCCAGCTCCGGGAAATACTCGAGCAATCGAATTCCGCCTCGCAAGAGTGTTTCTTTTTCCGCGGCATCCAAAGGATGATCGAATTGAATGACAAAATGCCCGGATAGCTCGGATACCGAGCGAGGGGCCGCCGCGGCGGGTGTCATCTCCCCGCCGGCAAATCGCAAAGTGAAATCGGTTGGCTTCTCCGCGCCGAACGTAAGATGACCACCGGCGATGACTAACAGGAATCCGATGGTGGGAATCAGATGATGATGTGTTCGACGTTGTTTCATTGTACGCTGTCGGAAGGACCAGTTGCGGTCGACTGCTTAAGCTAAAATATACCCGTTAAGTCCTTGTTGTCAATTAGTTTCCGGTAATTCGACGGCGTTTGTTCGTCGCCGGTTTTGCAAATTTCCCTAATTTGCTATTCTTTATCGGAAATTTACAGGCAGGAGTGTAGCACGTGTCATCCCAACGGTACTGGCTTTTCAAAACGGAACCTTCGGAGTTCGGCATCGCCGATCTGGCTTCGGCGAACAATCAGGCGACTGGCTGGACGGGGATCAGAAACTACATGTCCCGCAACACTCTTCGCGACCGCGTGCGCTCCGGCGATCATGTATTTGTGTACCATAGCAGTTGTGATGACAAGGGGATAGCGGGAATTGCTGAAGTGATTCGTGAGGCCTACGCCGACCCGACCGCCTTTGACAAGTCATCGGATTACTTTGATCCAAAGTCAAACCCAGACGCTCCCACATGGTATGCCGTCGATGTTCGCCTGGTTACACGGTTTCCGCAAGTGGTCTTATTGAGCACGTTAAAGAAGACAAGGGGACTTGAGAAGATGATGGTCTGTCAGCGCGGCGCGCGGCTCTCTATCCAGCCGGTGACCGCCAAAGAGTGGAGTATTGTCTGCCGGCTCGCAGCTACTTCAACAAAAGCATCTTCTTAGTCAGCGACCCGCCTGATGATGTGAGGCGATAGAAATAGATCCCGGAGGCAACCTGGCGGCCCTTGTCATTCGCGCCGTCCCAAAAAATGGTGTGCCCACCCGCCACCTGAAAGCCGAATCGAAACGATTTCACCGTCTGACCGGTGGTATTGACAATATCAATCGTCGTCGCACTCCCTGACCCAAGCGCATAACGAATGACTGTCCCGCTGTTAAATGGGTTCGGCTGATTTTGTTCGAGTGTTGTCTCACCCACGCTGTCATCGGACGATCCGGAAGTTTCTGTCGACTGCTCGACAACGACGAGTGTAGAAAAGGCCGAGCTGCCATGGGATGTCACCGTTTGTACTGCGGTCAACGAATCACCTGCGGTCAGTCCCGTCGTTGAAATTCGAAATGTCCCATCGGGGCCGCTAAGAGTTTGTTCGATAAATGCGACTCCCTGCACGCGTCCGAGCTTTCCGGTTCGTGCCCGGTAGATATCTACCGCGGCGTTCGGTGTCGCTGTACCCCAGACCGAATCGACGGTCGCACCCAAAATCGAGGGTGACAGAACGCCTCCATTCGCGCCCGCATTCAAATAGATCCCGCCGCTGTCGTTGGCCGAAAGTGAATTTTGCCTGACCGAGTTATCGCTCGTTTCTGTCCCATCGATCCACACGCCATAGTATTTGTTGAAGTAGATATTATTTCGCTTCGACAGGTCATCGCCGCCTACGATGTTGTGCGATGCGCCGCCGTAAAGTCCGATCCCGTGTCCGTTATTTCCAAGCGACGACACGTTGTCCGCGGCCACCCCGATCGAATTGCCGGAGATTTCATTGAATGCCGTGCCATTTCCGTAGACCTGTACTCCGGTCGCCACACCCGAGTTGACCGGCAATGTTCCGTTTCCGGATATCTGATTGCCGAGCGTCGTATCCCCGCCGATCAGATTGTGCGAGGCGCCACCGCCGATAATAATGCCCGCGGATTGATTTCTAAGGGTGCGCGTTCCGGTCACATCTGTTCCGATTCGGTTGTTCTGTACCAAATTAGACGAAGTGGTATGACCAAAGATCACCACACCCGCGCCCAACGGAAAAAGATCGGCTCGATTTCCCGAGATAAGATTGCCTGCGACTGAATCTCCTACAGCGTTGTATCGCGCCGAGTCGCGCACTACCACTCCGGCGGAATTCCCGAACGGCGAGTTGCCCAGCCGATAGACACCGACATAATTGCCTACCACCGAATTGTGCTCGGTTCCGAATCCTGAGATCGTCAATCCGGGGCCGTAGTTGCCGACGATCACATTTCGCGGCGCCGCATCATAACCGCCGATAGTATTGTACTTCGCTCCACCCGAAATTTCGATCCCCTGACCATGGTCGCGTCCGTTGGGACGGTCACCGTCGCCGCGGACCTCGCTGCCGACAAACGACCAATCAATCTTATTCGAGTCGGTATGCAATCCAATGATTTCAATGCCGTTGCCGTGGCTTCCGGCGACCACCAAGCGGGGAGTGTTGCCGGCTGAATCTACGCCAATAAGATTGCGGCAGGCGCCATTCGTGAGTGATATCCCCGCGTCCAGATTGCCGGCGTCGAAGTACCCCGACGAATCAAGTCCGATCAGATTGGACGCGATGATATTTTCTCTCGTTCCGAAACCGGAAAGTGAAATTCCGTGCCTGATATTTTCGGAGATGACATTTCGCGCTTCAGGCGTCAGTCCGCCCACCACGATTCGACTCGAACCGCCACGTATCGATACACCGTCGCGCCGATTCGGCACGGCATTGCGGCCGGTTACATCAAGGCCGATGATGTTCGCAGCAATGCTCACATCATGTGAATGCACGTCCACCGCGATGCCGTCGCGGAGATTGCCGCTGATGAGATTTCCAAGTCCCGCCTGTCCGACTTGAATTCCTGAACTGTTTGCTATTCGTATTCCATACTGATTTGGATCGACTTGCGTGCCATTGCCGCCGAGTCCAACCCAGACGTTGCCAATCACAATATCAGCCGAGTCGACATCCTGAACCGAGATGCCAGCCGATAACGAATCGCCCGCCCCGTTGCCGACTACCGATGTCACCACTCCCGGAGCGCCAATTCGAGCGCCTTTGGCCTTCATCACAATTCCGTTGCGGCGGGAATGCGCAAGGGTCAGACCAGCCAACCGGAATCCGCCGCCTCTGGCATCTATCAGATCAGTTCCTTCGGGATTGATGGCACCGTCGACGACCACACTTTCGCTGTCAGAAAGAATCGTGATGTCAGAACCCGTCACTACCAGCGCCCCTATCGTCAATCTGATTGTATATAGTCCCGACGAGAATCTGATCGTATCTCCCGCGGCCGTATTCGCTTCTTCAACGGCCGCCCGAAGTGTACAGAATCCGCTTTGATCGGCGCAGAGACCGTCACCCGGCGCAAGATCATGAGTATCAGAATCAGAGTTGACCGTAAGTGTGCGCGCTTCAACCTCGGCAACTCCCATGAGCAAACCAAGCACGAATATCGCAACGCAGCGCACAATCAGGGTCATTTGAGAAGCATCATCTTTCCGGTGCGCGCCACACCTTGTGCCACTATCCGGCAGAAATAAGTGCCGCTGGCAAGGAGCTGCCCGCGGTCGTCGCGGCCGTCCCACTCGATGCGATGTGTTCCCGCCGGATACGGCCTCTCTCCGAATGACCGAACTATTTGACCGGCGATGTTGAATATCTCAAGTCGGACTGAGCCGGGTTGAGCAATTTCAAACTGAATTGTCGTATTGGGATTGAACGGGTTGGGATAGTTGACGGGCAGTTCGGCAGAAGCCGGGAGCAGTTCCGGCTCTTCGTCGATTCCCGCCGGATCGCGCAGGTCAAACGTATATATCCCGGAGCCATTGGTGATTGCCATTGTACTTCCATTGGTGGCGACTGCATATCCGCCGAAGGGAGTCGAACCGACCATCACCGGCGCCGCACTGTTTCCCAGAATGTTCCAGATAGTCGTCTCGTTCCCGCCAATAAGAAAAAGAAGTGAATCTCTGATCTCACCGGCGACCGGCTGAGAAGGCAATGTGACCGTGGTATCGACAGTTGGATGCAGCGGATCACTCATGTCAATTATCGAAAACTGATCGGCCCAAAGCGCGGCCAGTCGGCCCGGCTGAGTCGGAATCGGGAACAACATCCCGGTTTCGGCAACATCACTGAATGAACTCATCAGAGAGAGCGAGTAATTCGAGTTTATCTTGTACACCTGCAATCCGAACTTGGCGACCGACACAATAAGCAGTGAATCCCGCACCACTGCCGTGCGCATCGCCACCGGGACGGCAACATGCGCCTCGTATGTAAGCGTATTGTCCGTGCCGAACGAGTATAAATAGCCGTCCTGTCCCGCCCAGATAAACACCGGCAGACTACCGGAAATGGGAAGCGTTCCCCAGGAAAAATCGGTCGCCGCGTGCCCGAGGAAAAACGTTGCAAAGGGCTTCGGTCCCATTCCTTGATCACGCGTTAAGTTTATTTTTCTGAGCGCGCTGTTGAGTATGGCTGTGCCGCTGACTGTCTTTTTCACTTTTGCGACAATACCAATACCGTCGTACACCACAATTTCTGTGTCGGGTGCGGGACCGCTCCTGCAATCGTAGCCGTGACACCACCCACCCAGTCCTCCAGCCACCAGCCAATCATTGTGAAACGTAATTGAGTTGATCGCGCCTGAGGGAAAGTAGGCCTCGCGGCCGCTATAGCCGACATCGAACCAATCGAGAAAATACTGCATTAGTCCGCCCGATTGTCCCGGTACCACCAGTCTGGTTGCCCCCGGATCGCCGAACTGCGCCGGAAAGCGAATAGTAGGGCCGGTCAAATTAGTCACCGTGCCGACCAGAGCCAGCGATCCGCGGCACAAGACGCTGAATCCGCCCAGATCAGCCGCGACCGTCACCAGAAACGTATCCATGACAAAGACGCTCATACATCCGAACGGCAGAACTCTGGCCGCGTCGAGCGTCCATCCAATACTGTCTTTCACTATACGAACGAGAGAGTCCTGCTCGCCTCGCACTAAGAACGCCGTGTCGCCAACTGTGGCCACACTTGCGGCCTGAAATGGCAACAGGAGGAAATCTACCAACTGAACTGAGCCGCCATTTTGTATCTGATATTCGAGCACGCCGTTGTAATCGTCGCAGACCATCAATCGATCGTCGTGTCGCGATACCGATACGACATGCACGCCATCCTGTGCCGAATCAAGTGCGCCTATCCCGCTGTAATCGCCCAGCGACGTCCACATCAAGCCGCGAAAACCTGCGGCGATGTAGGCGTGCGACTGGGTTAGCAATAGATCAACAGTCTCGACAGGAAGCTGGACGACGCCGCGCACGGAGATCGCGGGCAGGGCCGCCCGGTCCAACAGGTAGGCCTGCCGATCCTGAAAGACAGCCACCACGATGCTGTCGTTGGAGACAATTTTCCACGGCGTCTTCATGGTGACCAGTTGATTCATGGCCACGAATTTTTGCGAGACTCGGTCGTACGAGGCGGTGAGAATCCCTTCGTTTCCGGCGAGCACCGCCACCGAGTCAACCGCGCCGATCACTTTGAACTGATTCCACGCAAACCGCGCATCGGGTTCCGACCGTAGCGTCACACCCATACAGGGCGACACGAATAGTGTTGCTCCCAGCAAGATTGCGATGATCGCGCGTCGTGTCATTTGAGCAATACCATCTTTCGCGTCTCTATGCCACCCGGCGAGGATAGGCGATAGAGATACATCCCCGACGCCAACCCGGTCGCATCGAATGGCACCCGGTGCGTGCCAGCCGCTCGGTTATCGTCGACAACCACGCGCACTATTTGGCCGAGCATGTTCAGAATCTCAAGATTGACTCGCGCGGGATGGTCAAGCGTAAACTCTATGGTTGTGCCGGGATTGAACGGATTTGGGTAATTTTGCGCTAATCGAAACGCGGACGGCAGCTCTTCAGATTGATCTGACAGGACGTCAGAAGCGACCCCCCAATCAACGAGCCATACGCCATGTGATGACGCCAGCGCCACCCGTGAACCCGACACTTTTACCCGACTGCCTACAAGGCGGACAGAATCAACTATCGCCGGCGCCCCCGAGAGCGGCGCGACAATCCGCAAAAGGCCGTCGCCTTGCGTGGCCACGTACACATTGTCACCGTCTCGGTCTGCGTCAGTCGCCATCGAAAGAGAATCCACAGCGCCGACTTTAAGTGGCGCGCTGGGATTGGAAATGTCGTACTCTTGAAGCCCGTGCTCGCTGACAATCGATAGCCGCCCTGAGTGCGGTCCGCCGCTCAGTACCCGCACAATGTCGCCGGCATCCGTCGTTGAGTAGATCGTTGACTCGTACGATGAAAACAGGTCGTTGTCGAGTGAATACACATAGGCGCTCTGGCCGCCGCCGATTACCAGAGTGCTGTCGATAGTTGTGACATCGCCCGGCTTCTCAGGGAAGTAAAGCCGTGACCAGGCCGTCATGCTGCCGTCATCGGAAATCTTGACTAATTCCACGCTGGTCGCTGAGAGTGCGGCTAACAAGCGCAGACTATCGTGGATGCGTTCTGTCACTCTGATTGCGTAGAAGTCATCGGCAGGCAACTGCCAAAACGACGTTATCTCGTAACCTTGCGAGCTCGGTTGTGCCACGACCACAGTATGACGATCGGCATTCAACAAATAGAGTGTGCCTTCCGACGCCGCCATGCTCTGAACGCCGCCGAGCCCCGAAAAGAGGGGAGAGGCAACAAGGCGCCCGTCAACCGAATCTATTCCGCACACCAGTGTTGCGCCACCGCTCCGACTGACTATGACATCTGAGTCGGAAATTAATATATCGGAGATATCGCCTCCGATGGGGCTGGCTTCATCTGTTTTGAATTGTGTCCCGACCCCGCGGGTGAGATTAATCATACTCAGCCCCGCGTATTTCGTCGGCCAAACAAAGTACGCCTCACTCTGCGAAACGAATTCAGCCCCGCCACTAATGATATCGGCCGTGTCGAAATAGAGCGGTTCATAATCCCCTCCAACGCTGCTCAAGTCGGCGCCGAATTCGGAGGGTGACAGCCCCAGGACAAACGTGTCTGTCGGCAGCACCGTTGACACGGCAAAGAACCCCGGAAGAGTATCGAGTATGTTCAATCCGTTCAGATTTCGCCGCAAGACGACCAATCCCTCACCTTCAGTCGACACAAAGACTGAATCATTTCTCAGGGCGATACCTCGCGCCGAAGATGCAAAAGAAACAGTATCGACTGCCGTCCCGATAGAATCTCCGGCCGGTTGAAAGAGAAACAATCCGGTGTAGTCATCTACGACATACGTCGACGCGCCGGCCGAAACAACAGCTATCGCGTGAATCGGCGCGAGCGAACTGTCGCGGAAATTCAGATTTGTCGTCCCGGAAATCCGGTAGGCCCGCAATCCTTCGAATTCACACGCGAGGTAGAGCGCGCTGTCGACCAGCGAAAAGTCACGGTACGTCACTGGAGGAAACACCGTCCCCAGTACAACAATCAGCGGCAGAGCGGCGGCGTCTACAAAAGTTAAGGCGCCGGTGGAGCTACGTATGACGATGGTCGTGCCTTGAATCTTGATCTGTGCAGCCGGCCCCGCGTAATCGGCAAGAGCATTTGGCATGAACTGTTGTGTCGAGGTATCGAAAACAGCGGTGTAAATCGAGTTGTTGCCGGCAGCGATCAATACCGAATCGACCACCAGCAATGCGGTGAGGTCGTTCTGCAGCAGATGTACGACACGATCCGGCGGCCGCGTGTAAGCTGTCGCAGCTAGAAACAGGATGAGCAGGCCCGCGAGTGTCCGTTGCAGCATCATTTTATCAATAGCATCTTCTTCGTTTCGACAAAGTCCCCCGCTTGTAGTCGATAGAAATATGTTCCTGATGCGACCGCCGAACCGTCGAACTTCACATCATATAATCCGGCCGAGAGCGTGCCGTCAACCAGTCGACGTACCCTCTGGCCGAGCAGATTGATGACATCCAGTTTCACCGCCGTGCGAGACGGCAGCTCAAAGCTGATAGTCGTGGTCGGATTGAATGGATTCGGGTAGTTCTGCTTGAGCACAAATCTGTCGGGCAGGTTGTCTTCGTCGTCGCCGACATCGGTCGGAATCTTGCCCGGCGGGAGTATGCCGCCGTTGCGCCTATCCAAAAGTATTTTTCCGAATGTGGCTGAAGAATCAAAGGGCGAGTTGAAGTCCCAGACATACAACACCCCCGGCTCACTGATCAGCGCCATTTCGGCTTTGCCGTCGCCGTCGAGGTCGTCAACCATGGGCGCAAACGGTGTCGAGAAGACATCTATCGGTTCGGCCGGTGTCGCGATCGGCCATCCCGGTATCGGCACGCCTTCGAATGACAAGATGTGTACTGTCTCCGATCCGGCTCCCGGCAGAATGTGTCCGCCCCGCAAAATAATTTCCGGATGGCTGTCGCCGACTAAATCTGCGACGGTCGGAGAAGACAGCGTGGTGGCGGTGCGATACACTTCGCCCGGCGGCACATTGGGACGATCCAAGAATGGTGTGCCGTCGGCTTTGAACACATACAGGACACCGATATCGAATTCGAAAAACGTTACCAGAATTTCGGGGACGCCGTCTTGATCGAGATCGGCCGCCATCGGATAGTTTCCGCGCCAGCCGGGCACTTCGGGAAATGTTCTCGGCCAGCCGGGTAAGTCGTCGGTGCCATTCGTTTTCACCCAGACAGTCCGCAGACTCGCATCGTCGTATCCCACACAAATGATCTCCGGCCGCTTGTCTCCGGTGAGGTCGGCCAGGACGGTGCCGTAGGTTCCGTATCCTGATATCACGCTCGCCGACGCCATTCCGAAAGCCGGCTGAGCGGTGCGCCCGTCGAAGATGTCGACGCCCGAACCGGGGACAATTGCGGCATAGGTCACGATCACATCGGTTTTGGAATCGCCGTTCAGATCTGCGGCGGTGACACTGTTTCCGTTAAAAAACGACGATGTCGCCGCGCCGGTCGTGAAGCTCGCATATTTCCCTCCAAACGAAAACAGGTAGGGTGTGCCGTTGGTGCGATAGGCCCGCACGATCGCGGAGTTGTCGATAATCGTGACTACCGTGTCCGAACCGTATCCGAATGAAGTCACCGTAGGAGTCGGATATCCATAGCCGCTCGATGCAATATCGAACAAGCGGGGCCACCCGAACGGCTCGGAGCCGTTGTTTCGGATCGCATGAAGGCCGTTCGACGCGGAGACGAGGATCTCTTCTTTGTGATCGCGATCCATATCGTAAATAGCAGGAATGCAACGGGCATCGGTGTAAGCCAGTGCGGGAAAACCCGGAAAGCGCGTGCCGTCAGGGCGAAATACTTCCACTCCCGACGCCGTGGCGGCGATAATCTCTTTCGTGCCGTCGTGGTCGATATCGGCGCAGACCGGTGTCAGTCCGGATCGACCGGCGAGTGTTTGCGGCCAACCGGCAGCGAATGCCGAACTCACATGCACTGGAATTGTACGGCTGATTACTCCCGATCCGAAATAGCCATCGACGAGGATAGCATAATTCCCGGCCGGAATTCCCGAAGCGCTCCAGACGAGTAATGTCGAATCAAAGCACTCCGAGGTTCGCGCGCCAAGGCGAATCGGGCCACCGCCATTCTGATATTGCACAACTACGGAATCGAAATCATCGCCGTATATCGATCCGATGATCGGCACAAAATACGCCACACTGTCTCCGGCCATCGGCGAAGTGATATCGACCGCCCGGCCGTAGACGAACGTAAAGCGCCGATACATGGCATTTCCGAATTCATCGGTCAGGCGAAGAGTGACAGGCCCAACCGACAGATCGGCGTTATGAATGATTGCCGCGACAGAATCAGCGGGCGGAGTCGCCGCCGACGAAAGCAAATTCCAGCTTGAGGGCGAATCACCTTGTC
>CAYVWS010000022.1:14849-23123 GCA_964455535.1 uncultured Ignavibacteriales bacterium
GGCGGAGTCGCCGCCGACGAAAGCAAATTCCAGCTTGAGGGCGAATCACCTTGTCCCCAATCGAGTGACCAGCTTCCGTGAAAGCCGCCCACCGGCGCAATTTCCACCACCACCGAATCAAGCGCTCGAATCTTATCACGCGGCGAAACGATGTACATGCTCCCATTGGACAGCAGGTTCAGTGAGTTGCCAATATTTAGGTATCCGTATCCTGAGATTGTATCTTTGCCGGGAAGACTCGCGCCGGTAGACCTCGGGTCGAGCAGGTCATCGGCTCCGAATCGCAGGACATCTTCGAGTCGCTGCAAATCCAAGTCGGGACGGAGCGACAAGATCAATGCCGCCGCACCGGCAACCATCGGCGCCGCCATCGACGTACCATCCGCCAGATAATATTGCGAGTCGACAATATGAACGCCCGGCTCATTCGCACCGGCGTACAAGTCGGTTCCGTTCGCGCGCAGAGAGAGGATATCCTGTCCCGGCGCCACTACCTGCACCTGGGGATTGTATGTTGAAAAAGTCGACATGAGGCCATTGGCATTTCCGGCTCCGACGGCAAACGCATCCTCGCCGGCGGCGGGGAAGAGTCGGTCGTTGGAGCCGGAATTACCCGCTGCGATTGCGACAAACACGCCATTTAGTCTGGCAATCCGCAGGGCATCTTCAACCAACAGTGATCGATATCCGGTGCCCCAACTGACATTTATCGCCTGGGCTCCGGCATTGACAGCGTAAATGATTCCCGCCGCCGCCACCGAGGTCGTCGCGTTTGGTCGAATCTTAACCGCCATCAAACGAGCGTGCGGCGCCACGCCGGCTATCCCGAACTGATTGTGTGCGCCGGCGATAATCCCCGCAATATGGGTACCGTGACCGACTGAGTCGCGGGGATCGTTATCGGGAATGGGATGGTCAATCGCAAAGACATCTCCCGATACATCGTATCCCAGTGTGTCGTCGACAAAGCCATTGTGGTCGTCGTCGATGCCGTTTCCTGCAATTTCATCGGGATTGATCCAAAACTGCCCCTGTAGGTCCGGATGATCCGGATCGATTCCGGTGTCGACAATCGCGACGACCACTGCGGTGTGCTCGGCGGGCGGAGATTGATAGATCGGATCAAGATTGAGATCGGCGCCGGCGACGCCGCTTATAGTCACAAGCGAGTCGTTGAAATCACCTGCCCGGCGCAGAACGGAGAGAAACTCCTGACCCGTGTTGCGTAGATGCCATTGATAATGGAAAAGAGAATCGGCAGGGAGTTCGAAAAACTCAATTGTGTACTCGGGCTCCACGGCGACCACATTATCAGGCCCCAGCAGTTGTCGGAGATCTTCGGCTGTAAGTGTCGAATCAGCAGTCGTAATCGTTCGCCAGGCCCGCCACTCCTGTTCGCCACGGATCTCTTTTGTGATTGTCAGCGCACTGACCGGTTGAATCGAAGCCCGATTTGTCAACGCCTGATCGATTGCCGTAACTCTCGCGCCGACAGCCAGCTTCACCGCGAACCTACCCGGCACCGGGCGGCTGATCGCGGGCGTCGCTTGGGAGCTGACAGCCGAGCTTCCCAAAACCGAAACTAACGCCAAGATTACTAAGGGTACCTGCTTCAACGCCATATGCGGCCCTCCCTGCCAGAAGTGCTTCTTCCAACATGGACGGACATGACCTGTGAAATGTCTATCACAGATCAAATATAGGCGGCGTTATGGAAATATGAAAGGGGTACGCAACCCACTGCGACACGCAGGATTTGCGCTCGATCCCTCTGAGGCTAACTTCCGCAGGTAACGGGAATCAGCGAGATATACAGATAGTCGATGAGCCGAGTCAAATCGCCGATGTCTATTCCGGGAATGCCGTCGCAGTCTGCCTGAGCGGTAACCGGCGGTTCCGGTCCGTCAAGGTAGAGAAATGCGATCAAGTATGTAAGGTCTGCTATATCCGGACCAACGCCGTCGAAATTGACATCACCCGCGCGACAAACCACGAGCCCGCCCGGAATAATTTCCGGATAATACGATCCCGCCGACGCTATCATAGTCGGCACCTGGAACGCATACGGCCCAACCACCACCGGCTGAACGGTTCCCGGTTGCGCATTCCCCGGCACCCGGAACCACAAACTCAACACCGGCCCGTTCCCTGCGACAAGCGAGGGAGAAGGGCCGCCCGATGAAAAGTCAAAGCCATAGGTGCGTCGCTTGTTCAGGTCGTCCTGCTGAATCACATTGAGCGACCAGCCAACGGTGCGCGATCCGGCTCTCACCGAATCCAAAATCACATTCATCGGTCCCGACCAGGTGAATGGAATGATAATCGAAGTGAGCGGGATGTAGTTTCGCGCGATGACATCGAGTCTCACCGGCTTGCCCGGCCGTGCTCCGACACTGTCAGCGGTAAGCGTATCGGCGTAGACTGAAATCATCCCCGGCCGCTTACTTGAATATGTCCCCGACGGAATCGCCAGAATTGTCGCCTGTACGTCATAGAATCCCGGCCCGAACGAATGCGACGGGTTCTGTTGCGTAGAAACGAAACCATCGCCGAAATGCCACAACCACGACGACGCCGGAATCGACGCCTGTCCGGTGAAATTCACCGCCAGCGGTGACGGTCCAAAAACGGTGTCGGCGATTATCTTGACACCCTGAATCCAGCCGCTTAAGACGTCGTTGGTCCAGCATCGCATCCGCGCCATTTGTTGCGCGGAAAAGTGGGTCTGGCAGGATGTCGGCGCATATCCCATGTAGTTTCTGAAGTCGGTCGGCGCCCAGGTAGCGCCGGTGCACGGCGACGTTCCGGCTATGTCCGAGCAACTGAAATTTGTCGGTGTCGGTCGCGTATCCAGGCAGAAGTCGCCCAGAAAATCAGCATTGGGGTCATTCGGGTTTTCATAGCATCCACTGCACTGCGCGACTTCGTCGACGCCGTGAAAAGTGTGATACAACCCAAGCGCGTGGCCGACTTCGTGACTTAACACATGTCGCCCGCCGCCGAATCCGCCACCCGATGTCATTTCGATGACACATCCATACGAGCATTGCAGCACATTCGGTGACCACGGCAGATACGAATATCCGAGCACTCCGGCATCGGAAATGTCGGTGACCCAGATATTGAGAGTCGACTCCGGCTTGAACGTCGACGCACACTTCATCGAAAAGTCCTCGGCGTCCGTGAGCACCCGAAATGCTGTGCTGTTGAAGTATGTCCAGTCGTAGTCGAATTGTATGCGGGCAGGCGCGAAGTCGGTATTCAACTGCGCCATCGACGCTGTCACATCGGCGGCCGAGGCCGCGGGATTGGTGCCGTCGTCGTTTCGCAGAATTACTACATGAGCGCGAAGAGTGATAATCGGCTGAGACGTATCTGCGATATACAGATTCCGGGTTGCCGGTTGATCGCAGGGACCCTCGGGGGCGCAGGCCGCCGCCGCTAATCCCAGCCGCTCGCGCATAGCGGAGTCAAGGGCGTTGCTCTTGCACCATCCCTGCGCGTTGGCGGATGTGGCGCCGAGAAAGGCGGACACCAATAAAAGCGCCGCAACCGGAGTGAGGAAGCGGCGCATACGATCGAATTTGCTGTCAACAGGGGCGTTTCTCATATCCCCTCAATTATCGGCGCGAAGTACCGTTTGGTTCACCTCATAGATTGCAGTGATTGAGCGGGCCATTTAGGTACATGTAATTGATCAACGCGGCGATATCGCCGATGTCAATCCCGGTGCTGCCGTCGATGTCGGCCTTGGCCGGAGCGGCCGGCGGCGGTCCGTTGAGATAGAGGTACGAGATCAGGTACGAAAGGTCCTCGATATCGGGACCGTTGCCGTCATTTGAAACATCACCGGCGAGGCAAATTGTAATACCGCCCGCAATCGTACCGCCATAATAGTATCCCGGCTGGGCCTCGAATGTCGGCACTTGAAGTCCATACGACAGCACTGAGATCGGCTGAAACGATCCCTGTGGCATGGTGCCTGCGGAGGGTATTCTGAAATACAAGCTCATCACCGGGCCATTGCCGGCCGGCAGGAAAATCCCCGGTCCTCCCGGCGACGCAAAGTTAATCTCATAGGTCAGCCGCTTGTTCACCAGATCTTGCTGAACCTGCGTCAATGTCCAGCCCGCCGTACGGGTTCCCGCGTTGCGCACCGAATCCATAATCACGTTGTAAGGGCCGGCCCAGGTAAACGGCACCAGCATTCGGGTGAGCGGGAGATAATTGTGAGCCGAAATATCCACCCGTACTGTCTTGCTGTTACGAGCAAGCGTGTTGACGACCTGAAACGTGTCAGCATACGCCCACACGAATCCCTTTTTGGTCGTGGTGTATGGGCCGCCACCCGACTGGATCGACAGCGTAACATCGTAATTTCCCGGACCAAAAGTATGCTCATCATTTTGGAGACTGGAGTGGTTGCCGTCACCAAAATCCCAATCCCACGAAGTCACGTTCTGCGCTGACTGACCTTCGAACGCGACAGTCCATGGGGCCGGACCAAAAGTGGTGTCGGCGACAAATCTCACGCCCGACATCCATGGCTGCAATTTGGAATTTGACCAACAGAGCATGCGACCGGACTGCTGAGTGCTGAACTCATGGATGCAGGTGTTCGGACCATACCCCATATAGTTTTGGGGGTCCGTCACTCCCCACGAAAAGCCATTGCAGGGATCGGTGCCGCCGGGGCCGCTGCAATTGAAGTTGGTAGGTGTCGGATCGGTATCTGAACACAGGTCACCCGTCAGGTCCGACGCCTGCGTGGCACTCTCGTAGCAGGTGCTGCACTGGCCAACTTCGGATACGCCATGATGCGTGTGCCACAGCCCGAGACAGTGTCCCATCTCGTGGGTCATGGTATGATCGTTGAATGGGAAAAACTGCGTCCGGTTCATGACGATGCCGCCGAATTTGGTCAGCGCGTCGCTGTCCCAGGGAAAGGTCGCGAAGGAGAAGACATCGCCGCCGATATTGACCGAAACGACAAAAATATTGCACTGCGAATCGGCCTGCACTGCGTACGCCGACTTCATGGCGTCGAACTCGGCATTGGCGGTGATATATCGATAGGCGGTCGAATTGACAAAACGCATTCCCGCCTTTTCGAACTGTATCCGGTACGGCAGATAGTCGGCATTGATTTGCGCCAGCTGACTGTCAACATCCGCCGCCGAACAGGCCGGATTGGCGCCGTCGTCTTCACGGAAGACGTTAAAATACACCTTGAAAAATGTCAGAGTGGTAGAAGGTGTCGGCACCCAGCTGTCTCGCGTTGCCGCTGCATCGCAGGGGCCCTGATCGCAAAGACCCGCCACCGAGCGGTGGGCAGCTACTTTGGCATCCCAGATTTCCTGCGTTCCGCAGGTGCCGCCGGAGGTCTGAACCTTTGGCAATTGTTGGGCTTTGATCCGGCCAACTGATGTGAACAAAGCGCAAAGTAAGACTGAAAGCAAAACCTTAGGGGCAACCCGAATTACGGTGTACCTTTGCATACCGGCATTATCCTCCAATGTTGCTGTCGAATCGGCGGCCGACAAGTATCTAAGAGTAAGTGAGGCTTACGTCCCCAAATATAACTGTAAAACCCAGTCTGGCAAGGCCTTTCTGCTCGATCTCCGGCGCAGGTGATCCGAGCTGCCGAAGGATCTTTGGCCGCTATAGTCTACTATCATTGTCGATATCGACAACGGCGGAAGCCGTCGTTACAGAAAATTGAATTTGAAGCTATCTCTTGTTGCCCGCTTGTGATACCTTGCCGCCATGACAAGTCAAAAGCAAAGTTCAGTTGGATTTTCAGGGCTCGGCATCGCGCCTCGCCTGATAAGCGTAATAGACAAACTCAAGTTCGTCGAACCGACCCCCATTCAGGCGCGTTCGATACCGATCGCGATCGAAGGAAAAGATGTCATCGCGATCGCCCAGACCGGGACCGGCAAAACGCTGGCCTTCGGCATCCCGATTGTTCAGCGGCTCGCCCAAGTGAAAGGGATCAGTCTGATTTTAGTCCCGACGCGCGAACTCGCCTTGCAGGTAGAACAGGCAATCATGCCCTTCGGGCAGGCCAACGGCGTTCGGCTCTGCGTATTGATCGGCGGCGCCTCGATGAACAACCAGATATCTGCCCTGCACAAAAAGCCGCGCATCATTATCGCGACACCAGGTCGCCTGATCGATCACCTCGAACAGAAGACTGTTTCGCTCTCCGACACCGCCATTCTTGTTCTCGATGAAGCCGACCGGATGCTCGATATGGGCTTCGCTCCGCAACTCGACCGGATCCTCAAAGTCGTTCCACAGAAACGGCAGACGATGCTCTTCTCCGCGACCATGCCGACAGCCATCGTTGATATCGCGCGCCGTCACATGGAAATCCCGATCAATGTCGAAATCGCACCGTCCGGTACCACCGCCGAAAGAGTTACACAGGAAGTATTCTTCGTCTCCCGCGAAACCAAGACCCGCCTGCTCGATTACTTTTTGGGACAAATCCCCGGCCCGGTATTAGTCTTCACGCGAACCAAGCACGGCGCCCGTAAGCTCACGCGTCAGGTCAAAGCCCTGAAGCACAAAGCCGCGGAAATTCACAGCGACCGCAGTATGGCCCAGCGGCGCGAAGCGCTCGAGGGCTTCAAATCCGGCCGCTACCGCATTCTGGTTGCCACTGATATTGCCGCGCGGGGAATCGACGTCACTGGTATCGAGCTAGTCGTAAATTACGACTTGCCGTCCAATTCCGAAGACTATGTCCATCGTATTGGTCGTACCGCTCGGGCAGGTCGTCCGGGCAGGGCAATTTCATTTGCCACTTTCGATCAGCGCGGCGACATCTGGAGTATCGAAAAAGTTCTCCGCACAGCGCTGCCGGTTTCAAAGCTCCCCGAGTCTCTCGCCGGAAAAAAAGGAGAAGTGGTGGCCGATCCCGAAGGGCTTTCCTATCGCCCCATCGAGTCGCCCCACAACGAAGAAAAGCCGGCGTCGGTGTCGTTTGGTCGCCAGCCGAAGGGGAACAGATCGAACCGACGTCCGTCGCACGGCCGTCGCCGCTGAACGGCGGATTCCGAATTGCCTGCTTTAGTATTGCCTGCAATTGGCGGGCACACTATGCTCACCGTCCGTGTTGCATAGGGACATGAATTCACCCCGCCAATCTGCGTTCGGCTCATGGATAGCCGGTCTGACTCAAGCCACCCGATCGCTGCGCTATCGCAACTACCGACTCTTTTTCGCCGGACAGAGCATTTCGCTTGTCGGCACTTGGATGCAGCAAATCGCCATGAGCTGGCTGGTCTACCGGCTTACCTCGTCCGAGTGGATGCTTGGTCTTGTCAGCTTCGTTGGAAATATCCCCATTATCATTATTGCGCCGATGGCCGGTCTGTTGGCCGACCGCTGGAACCGCCACCGAATGATCGTCATCATTCAGGCGCTCGGCTTGGTGCAGGCGCTGATTCTTGCCATTCTGGTGTTGACCGATTCAATAGTTGTCTGGGAAATTCTGGTGCTCAGTATTGCTTTGGGAGTGATCAATGCTTTCGATATGCCCATTCGTCAGGCGTACGTCGTCGAAATGATTGACGACCGCGCTGACTTGAGCAATGCGATTGCGCTCAACTCTTCGATGTTCAACATGGCGCGCCTGTTCGGCCCGGCCGTGGCGGGGATTCTTATTGCCGCGGTGGGGGAGGGGTATTGTTTTCTGATTAATGCGATCAGCTACATCGCGGTGATCGCCGCTCTCTTAGCGATGAAGGTCACGCCGCGACCGCCACAGACTACAAGCACGCCGATTCTGAAAGGTTTGGCCGAGGGCTTCCGCTACTCGTACAACTTCCGGCCAATTCGATCAATCTTCATGCTGCTCATTTTGGTGAGCATTGTCGGCATGCCCTACACTGTGCTCATGCCCGCCATTGCCAAGGATGTCCTTCACGGTGACTCGCGCACACTCGGCACACTGGTCTCGTGTTCGGGTATCGGTGCGTTGATCGGCGCCATATTTCTGGCGTTGCGAAAAAGTATTCGGGGACTCGAAGTTGTCATTCCTGCCATGGCCTGTGTCTTTGGTCTGGGCCTGATCGGCCTGTCGCTTTCCCGCTCATTGCCGCTCTCGATGATCTGCATGGGTCTGGCGGGCTTTGGAATGATTTCGCAAATGGCTTCGACTAATACGGTCCTCCAGACCATCGTCGATGAAGACAAGCGCGGCCGAATGATGGGACTCTATACTATGTCAATACGGGGTGTGGCTCCGCTCGGCAGTATGATGGG
>CAYVWS010000023.1:0-23093 GCA_964455535.1 uncultured Ignavibacteriales bacterium
CTAAGGTAGCGAAATTCCTTGTCGGGTAAATTCCGACCTGCACGAATGGTGTAACTATTTGGGCGCTGTCTCAACGTGGGACTCGGTGAAACTGTAGCAGCGGTGAAGATGCCGCTTTCCCGCATCGGGACGAAAAGACCCCGTGCACCTTTACTATAACCTGGCATTGTCATTTGGACGGACATGTAGAGCATAGGTGGGAGGCTGTGAAACTGGAGCGCTAGCTTCGGTGGAGCCATCACTGGAATACCACCCTTGTTTTTTCGGATGTCTAACCTCGGTCCTTGAAACAGGATGAGGAACACTGCCAGGCGGGTAGTTTGACTGGGGCGGTCGCCTCCCAAAGAGTAACGGAGGCGTACAAAGGTCTGCTCAGGCTGTTTGGTAATCAGCTGTAGAGCGCAAGGGTATAAGCAGGCTTAACTGCGAGACGTACATGTCGAGCAGGAACGAAAGTTGGTCCTAGTGATCCGGCGGTTGCGCGTGGAAGTGCCGTCGCTTAACGGATAAAAGGTACGCCGGGGATAACAGGCTTATCTCCTCCGAGAGTTCACATCGACGAGGGGGTTTGGCACCTCGATGTCGGCTCATCACATCCTGGGGCTGGAGAAGGTCCCAAGGGTTTGGCTGTTCGCCAATTAAAGTGGTACGTGAGCTGGGTTTAGAACGTCGTGAGACAGTTCGGTCCCTATCTGATACGGGCGTAGGAAATTTGAGGAGAGTCGATCTTAGTACGAGAGGACCGGGTTGAACCAACCTCCAGTGCACCTGTTGTCACGCCAGTGGCAGCGCAGGGTAGCTGCGTTGGGAAGGGATAAGTGCTGAAAGCATCTAAGTACCAAGCCCACTCCAAGATAAGATTTCCCAGACGAAAGTCTCTAAAGACCCCTGGAAGATGACCAGGTTGATAGGTCACAGATGTACGCGCCGCAATGCGCTTAGTCGAGTGATACTAATAGGTCGTGCGGCTTAATCGATTAAAAATTACAGTGATCCTCGTGCATCTTGGTGCCCCACAGCTTGCTGTGGGATCCCCAAGAACACATTGATCGAAAAACCAATCCGAAAACGTCGTGGCATGTCGCCCACGGCCGGCCGGTTGGGTGATTATGCGATATCGTGTCCTCTTCAGGAAATCAGGCTGACCTAATACATCGTCACCCTGACCCTGAAAAAGGGCCAACAATCGACGTGTCGAGCGTAGTCGAGACACGCGATACCAATTCCGATACGCTTACCTATGACAAGATATTCTCGGTGGTAATAGCGGCGGGGTCACACCTGTTCCCATTCCGAACACAGAAGTTAAGCCTGCCTACGTCGATGGTACTGCACTTGAGAGGGTGTGGGAGAGTAGAAAACCGCCGGGGTAATTAAGACCCCTGATTCGAAAGAGTCAGGGGTTTTTTGTATTGACGCTCACATCTGTGCGCGTCAATTTGAAACGGACATAACATCATCCGGGTATTATTACTATGCTGAAATGTATTGCGGCTATCATCTTAACTACGGCACTCTTCACTTCAATCTGTTCTGGTGAAGTAGCTGACTCGCTGGTGAAGCAGGGCGACATTGTCTTTCAGGACTTGCCGACTTCGCAGGGAATGGCCGTCAAGCTGGCGACCAAATCCGAATACACGCACTGCGGTCTGGTTCTCAAAGACTCCCTTCGCGGCTGGATTGTCCTTGAAGCAGTCCATCCCGTTCGCGTAACGGAATTGCGTGAGTGGATTGCAAGAGGGGCCGGTTCCAAATTTGAAGTGAGACGACTGAAGGATCACGCTGGCTCGCTGCCCGATTCCGTCTGGTCGAATGTCAGAAAGGTAGGGGACACCCTCTGCGGCAAACCGTACGACATATTCTTCGGCTGGTCCGATGACAAGTGGTACTGCTCTGAACTGGTCTGGAAAATGTACGACCGGATCGCGCACATTAAGCTCTGCCCGACACGTCCTCTGCGGAGCTTCGATCTGTCATCTCCGGCGGTTCGTCAGAAGCTTAGCGAGCGTTATGGTGCCAATGTCCCCCTTGATGAGCCGGTGGTCGCCCCGAGTGACCTCTTGGTCTCCGACAAATTGTCGCCCGTGATATATACCGGTCGGTGATGCCACGTATTTTTTGCTTTAGCGGAGACATTGTTGGTGTGGGAGAGTAGAAAACCGCCGGGGTAATTAAGACCCCTGTACTGAAAAGTGCAGGGGTTTTTTCTGTATGGCGCTTCCTATTCGCACTTTTATAAGCTGGAAACCCAGTTCTCGTTTCTTTGCCTTGGTAACCCAACCTTCAGGTTGGGCTCTCAATATCTTAAATTTCCCTACCATCTCCTCGCATCCGCCAAATCCGCCCCCTTTTGCATGAGCCCCGATAACCCGATCTTCAGGTCGGGCTTCTGCTTGACTGTCCGTCGCTGGCGCTTCGATACAGCAGCGACAGTCAATATCGCCTGTGAATAGACTGCCCAATGGCGTAAGAGATTTCTCGATTAGTCTGAAGCTTTGGTTTTGTTGAAGATTGTCCCAACCCCCTCCGGAAACTTGATCAATTTCAACCCTGCAAAAGGCAACAGCAACCTGCAGCTACGCTTAGCACTTGAGCTGATCTACACATCATAATAAGCCAACACAGCCAGCCAATTTGTGATGGTGGATAGTCTCAAGACCGGGCCTAGATCCCAATTACGAGTACGCGGTTCCTTCTGTCCATCCTCACACTTGACCAAATGGTCTCTGTTCGGTATACTCAAGCAAACAGAAGCTAATGCTCAGCATCGTGGCTTCACTTGCACCGAAAAAGAACGAGAGTGAGGAGCGGCTAGTGATAGAACGAACAGATGCCTCTGAAGTAGACCGCAGCAAGCAGCAGGAGTCGCTTGCAGCGCTTATAAGAGTTCTGTACGGCCTCGCTCTCGTTTCGGGAGCGAAAACGGCCATTGACTTTTACGTGGCTCCGGCCTCTTGCTTTGGCCCCACCTATCCTTGGCTGGCATCGATCGCATTAGTGGTCGGTCTATCAGATTGGCTCATGTACCATTTTATTGTCTATCAGAAGAACCCTTATGAAGGGATACCCCGACTGGCGGCAGACATTCTCTTCCCGATAGGCATCTTCTTTCTCTTCTACTTAGCGCGAAAACCTACTTTGTTCCTATCGGGGCTCTGCCTGTACTTCTTCGGGTGCGTTTTGTACCTCCAAGCAATCAAGAAACACCTCTCGGTATCCCAACGCAAACTGGTTAACCTGCCTCCGGTAGCCGCACTTATGCTGACTTTTATTGCTTTGTTTGTTCAGTTGTTTGAGAGCGATACTCGATGTCAATCGTTGACTACAGCGCTTGCCTTGTTGGGTTCATTTGTTTGGATCGTCGTGAACTTTGCGTACGTCCGTCGATGCATTCGTCGATCATCTCAACACCAGGCCTCTTAGCAAGCCGGTAACCCGATTCTGATTTCTTGGCCTTGGTAACCCAACCTTCAGGTTTGGCTCCTGATCCACTTGCTTTCATTTTCCCTACCAACTCCGCGCATCCCCCAAATCCGCCCCCTCTTGCATGAACGATCTACGAAAAATCATCGCGGGAGAAGCGATATCTCTCACACATTTAGAAAATGAACGAACGAACCCAATTGCGACCCCTCGACGCAGTCACACAACTCGCGGCCCGACAAACATCTACATCGAAAAGGCAGTTGATTTCCTACGACTCTCCGAACCCAATATCAAACCCATCCGAAGCCGAAACAAGGGGAGTCAACTACATTACAGACCCAATTCCACGCTCCCAGCGTGCCACCAATTATGGTGGGTTTCATGGTTTCGATCGCTATCTTTCAGTCAACAGAAACTGCAGCGCATTTCCTCAGAGTATGAACCGGCAAACCATTAGGAAAATCATCGTCTGGTCGCTCTTCGCGTTATCCGCCGCTATCGGCACATTGCAGATGTTCAAGATACGTGCCGGACTGCTCACTTCCCACGGCGCAGACTTCTTTGCCCCCGCGCTTCTGTACTTTCTCACCCGTGACGGCAAGACTCTGTTGCGACAGATCGGCGTCGATGGAAACAAACCCATTCTGGCGGCGGCCTCCATCTTTGTCTTATGCGCAGCTTGGGAAATATTCCAGAAAATCCACCTGATTCCCGGCGTGTTCGACTGGTATGATCTTCTGGCCTACGCGCTGGGGATCGCGTGCGCATTCGCTCTTGACAAGGTGTTTCCGAAAGGAGAATGACATGACCAACCAAAAGCCAGGCCCAGATACGAAAGGCGTCACTGTCAAATTATTGGGCACGGTCGACCTCGGCTCTGAGATCGAGGGCATGGAAGGCCGCCAGATGCGCATGCGATTGGTGACGATGGCGCCCGGGGCCGTCTTCGGCCCGGTTCACGATCACAAAGACCGGCCCGGCATCGTGTATATCATTCAAGGAACGATCACCGACCATCGCGACGGTATAGCCACCGACTATGGTCCGGGACTCGGCTGGCCCGAAGACCGCAACACCCTGCATTGGCTTGAAAACAGGGGGGATGTTCCGGCGGTCGAAATCTCCGTGGACATCATTAATAGAGGCTAAGGCCGTTTGGTGATCAGAACTTATACAAAAGACTCGATGACATCAGTGGACCCTAAAGTCTGCGATAGCCGTGTCGATAGTAGACTGACAACACCTATTAAGGTATCAAACCAGTTTTCGGGTACGTTTCGTATGGCGCAAGTTGCGACTATACCGGACGGTCTGCAAACGCACACGGGAGGATCACATGTCTTTTATCGAAGAGATCGACAAAGCCATAGTCGCTCACAGCTCATGGAAAGCCCGCCTGCAGGAGGCGATCAAAACCGGCAAGTCCGATGCCACCCCGGCAGTCGTGAAAACCAATAATCAGTGCGCTTTTGGCAAGTGGCTCTACGGTCCGTCGGTGACACCTGAATTGCAGGCCTCACCCCACTTCAAAACCGTTTGCGAACTACACACCCAGTTCCACAAAGCCGCCGCCGAAATTCTTGACTTGGCGCTCCGTGGCAAAAAAGACGAAGCCACGAAACTGATCGCCTTCGGCGGGCAGTACATGGTGATCTCGGGCAAAATGGTGGCGACGCTCTCCGAGTGGAAAAAATCGATGCCGGCCGTGCCAGTGCGCTAACAGACTCGATCGGTTGTCCAGTGAATCTGACTTGGGCGATCAAGATTCCACGCGAATCTGGTCGCCCGATTTCTTTCCGCAAGAGAAAGCGGTTTGGCTGGCTTCGATTGCTAAGACACAAGCGGGACGCTCATAATCAATCGCCGCCTGACGTCACCCGAAAGAAGTCTGCTTGTAGAGAGTCCGAGTCCATTGTGCAGTGTAAGTTCCAGTGATCCGAACCGGCCGATACTCACTCTTGTGATCGTCGACATATTCACGATTGCGTTGCGTCGAACTCTGACAAACTTCTCCGGATCGAGTTCCCGTTCCAACTCTACAAGCGACTTGTCGACCAGGTACTTTGTTTCGCCGATATGGATATAGGCAAGGTGGTCCGCCGCTTCAATCCAGATGATCTTGCCGACCTCGACAACCCTAATGCTTTGTCGATCTCGAACTGTCAATCTGTTCAAAAAAGCCGGGCCACTTCCAGCCACTACAGGGCAACCAACAGACATCCGTTCGACATCTCTGAGCAGTCTTCCAAGTCGAGGCCGCTGCGATCCTCTCCGCTCAGTGTTGATGACATGGCGGGCTCTTTCCATCGCGGCCGAAAAGCGGGCTGGGACCGGGGGCTTCAACAAGTAGTCCAAGGCGTACACCTCAAACGCTTTGATGGCGTACTCATGAAATGCGGTCACGAAGATCACATGTGGGCAGGCCGTGCCAAGTTGTCGGATGACTTCGAAACCATCCATCTTCGGCATTTGAATATCGAGGAGAACCAGATCAGGAGACAGCGATTTGATAGAGGAAATGGCTTCAGCGCCGCTTGCCGCTTCACCGATGATTGTTGTATCGGGCTCCTTCTCCAGCAGGTATTTCAACAGTGTACGGGCCGGCGCTTCATCATCGACGATCAGTACCGATAGTCTATGGCGCTGACTACTCATGCTGATACAATAAGGGGATTGCTAAAGTCACAGTTGATGTCCCGGTTGAGCGTGTAACCAGTTCAAGCATGTAGTTGGTGCCGTACGATTGGTTCAAACGCTCACGGGTGTTGTTCAGGCCGATGCCGAGTCCTTCGGTGTCGTCAGTCGGAGATCCGGGTCCATCGGGAACTTCCTCGGAAAAGTTCGAAATAGTGACACACAGGCGGTTGTTGCAGCCGGCGGCCGCCACTTCGATTCGTGTCAGTCCGGCGCCAAGGGAAGTGCCGAATTTCACGGCATTTTCCACCAAGGGCTGGAGGATCAAACTGGGCATCAGAGCATTGGCGACAGTCGGGTCAACGGTGACGCGAACCTGCAGTCGATCAGAAAAGCGGGCACCCATGAGCGACAGGTACTCCTGGGCAAATGACATTTCTTCGGCTACTGTAATTTGCTGGCGTTCGCCATGCTCAAGTCCGACTCGTAACAGATGCGACAATCGTGACACCATGTCGTAGGCCCTGTCTCTGTCGCTTTGTGCAATCAGCGATGATATCGCGTTCAACGTGTTGAACAGAAAATGCGGATGTATCTGCGCTCGCAGTTGTTCGAGTCGAGCTTGTGCGAGTTGCTTTTCCAGTTCTCGAGTCTTCGCCTCGCGATCATACGAGCGCCGGGCAAAACCAAGCATCTGTTCTATCGCAATGACAACCCAATAGCCGAGGTAGAAATAGGAGAAGTGATTCCAGTAAATCCAATGGGTCAATTTCCAGAAGCCACCGGAACCCGCGGGGAAGTCACTTGGGAAATTCAGCCAGACCGCTCCGGCATAAAGCCCAATATAGAGAGCTGATACGACAAGACTACAGACACCAAGGACCAGGAGATGCCGAATGAAAAAAGGTTTTTGTAGGCGATATCTCGCGCCGAGCCAGAGCATCAGGGGAGTCATAATTCCCCAAAGTCCCCATACGATGATCTTTGCGCGCAGTAGTACCCACCAGGTATATGGCTGCTGACCGAAGTAGAGGTACCACCATTGGACCGCGGAAACAAATCCCAGCATGAGCCAGAATGCGATGACGACCGTCCAGCGGGTTAGTCTTCTGGGCAGAAGCTGTTTGATCAGTTGGATGGTTTCTGGAAATACACGCATCAGGTAACGATAGCTGGCCTAAGCAGAGATAACAAGCTCTCACGGTGTTGCACCGTCCCGGCAACGCCATTGCGCGCCGGGCCGGCGCAACCGACGGAGAAAGGAATCACGGACAATTGGCCGGCGGAGTGAATGAAATATATAAGTAGTCAATCAGGGCCGATAAATCGGAAATGTCTGTTCCCGCCTGACCGTCGGTGTTGGCTTCCCCGGCGCAGCAAAGCGGCGCAAAAGTAATGTACAAGTAATCGATCAGCGCGCTTAGATCGCTGATGTCAACGCCGTTGCCGGGGTCGCAATCGACGTTGCCGGTGATACCCGCGCAACAGCAGGCATCGCCGATTCCGTCGTGATTGCCGTCTTCCTGACCCGGGTTGGGCGAGTTCGGGCAGTTGTCGCACAAGTCACCGACCCCGTCAGCATCGGCATCCGCTTGATCGCCGTTTGCCGTTGAGGGGCAGTTGTCGCAGACATCACCGATGCCATCTGCATCGAAGTCGACCTGGAAGGGATTGGCAACGGTAGGGCAGTTGTCGACGCAGCGGACATTGTCGCCGTCGGGATCGGGGTCTACGCACTCTACCAGCGTGACTGTCTGGTCAGCGCTTACTGATGTTTCGTTGGTGATGATTCCTGATGGCCAGCTCACCTGTATTGAATCGGCCGTGGTTGCATCGCCCAGTCCCAGATGGACGACGTAACTTGAGTGGCAGAGGAAGCTGTTTTGGGAGCTAATTTCACGTAATTGCCAAACTGGCAAGCCATTAATCGTTGCTTTTGCTCTCACGCGGGCGCCAATGGCCGTGTGATTCGATGCGACGCCGGTGAGTTTGATCTTCAGCCAGTGGTTTCCGTTGGACAAGTCATTTCTTAACAGGCGTCTGTTTGAGTTTTGCCCAGACTCAAAGAGATCAATGTCGCCATCATTGTCGTAGTCTCCGGCGGTTGCCCCGTAGTGGGGGGCGCCGGTACCGACAATGTCGCCTGTGGTAACGGCCGTGAATGTGCCATCCCCGTTGTTGAGATAGAAGTTATCCTTCATTGGCTCTGCAGGCGGGGCATCGGTAGTTACGAAACAGTCGAGGTCACCGTCATTATCGAAGTCTTCCCACACGCTCGAAAGCGACACTGCGGCGTCGGTGACGATTGCCCCCGTAGCTATTCTTGTGAAAGTGCCGCCGTCGTTTCTATAGAGAGTGTTCTTGCGATAGAGCGGTGTCGGGCCGCCCCAGTTTGTGCGGTAGGCATCCAGGTCGCCGTCGTTATCGTAATCGATCCAGTTCCATACCTGGCCGTCGGCGAGATCGGTCGCGATGGGAGAAGTAGTGATGCGAACAAATCCTTTGTGCCCCGTTTCTTTGAGTATATTTTTGTACAGGTCATCAAGTCCCGGCGTACCGTTAGCCGGGCCGCTGCCGATGAAATAGTCGAGATCGCCATCCTGATCGTAATCGGACCAATTGCCTGATGTGTAGGGTTTGTTGGTAGTTGCAATGACGCCCGTATCCACACGAATCAGATCATAGGATGGCGGCCCAGAGTTTCTGTAGAACCGATTAGGACGGACAACGCCGTTAATCATAAATCCGGCCGGCAAGGTGATTACCATGTCTACATAGCCGTCGTTGTCGTAATCTCCCCAGGCAGGGCTCCAGCCACAGGACAGGTTAGAATTCAAGTCGCCGCCCAATACTTTGGTAAAGACGCCGCCCCCGTTATTGCGGTAGAGATTACTGTGTTCGCCGGCCAAAAAGCAGTCTGGGTCGCCGTCATTGTCGTAGTCGGCCCACGATGTTCCCCGGTAGAACACAGTATCCGTTGACATTGGAGTCGCGACAACGGCAAAAGATCCGCTTCCAAGATTGTGATACAACTGGCAACCGTTGTCTCCGGCGACAAAGAGGTCGTCGAGGCCGTCAACGTCATAGTCAATCCAAACCGCCCCGGTGTATTGGTTTTGGGTCAGTCCTGTGACAATCGGATTGGCGACGTTGGTGATTCGGGTAAAGGTTGTCTGCCCGATCGACGGCGATGCCAGGAACGGAATGAGCGGCACGAGAATGGCAAAGCCAAGAATGGCCGCTGTGTTTCGGTTGGTACTCACGAACAACTCCTATGTGTAGAAATGCTGGTACTGTCACCTAATTCGCCAACACGTGAGGGTGCAGTTGTCCAACGAAACGCATGAATCGTCAATTGGTTTGAGAATTTGTCGCCAACGGCACGCTGGGAGCGTGAACGGCAGATCGGCGGTCATTGCCAATCTACAGATGCTGTAAAGAAAAACCCTCCCGCTCCGTGGAGGACAGAGGGGAGGGTTGGAGGGGGACAGGCCAATTGAGTTACATACAGGCCGCCGGGGGAGTGAATGAGATATACAGAAAGTCGATGAGGGCCGACAGGTCCGAGATGTCGATATTGCCGTCTGGAGATCCATCGACATTGGCCTCGGTCGTACAGCACAAAGGGGTGAAGGTGATGTAAAGATAGTCGATCAGTGCGGCCAAGTCAGAGATGTCGACTCCCTCACCTGGGTCACAATCGACATTCCCTGTCGAACCGGCACAGCAGCTCTTCTTGATAGCAACGCCGGTCAATGGCACGAGCAAAGGACTGACAACGCTCGTGTCGTTGTGATAAATCTTCGCCGTATCGACAAGCGTACCCACGACCGCACGGCTCCACTGGAGGACAACACTGTCGGAGAAAGTGACCGGGGTCAGGTGTGGCATGGCGGTTACTGAGGAGAGGCCTTGCCCTGGTGACATCTTAATGCTGTCAATTGACAGAATTCCCCAACCGAGCTTATGAAACGGAATCGCTCGCGTGGTTACATTAGTAGTCGAGTCGGTGCCAAAGTCAATCAAGAGGATGTCAAGACCGAGGCGGGGGGAAGTGAACAGAGGGAATTCGGCAGCAAAAGGCCCGCCATAGGCGCCCATGTCATTGCGACGGCCGGCTCGGCTGGGAAATTTCGCAAGAGCAGGGTCGCCGGGGTCGGGAATGTCTCTATCGGCATTGAGAGCGTCGCCGGAGTCGACGCACGGAGACGTTTCGGTCAGGAGGAAGTTGCTATCTGCCCACACGGGGTCACGATCGAAATTCCCGTCACCCGCAATCCCACCTTGAACGTCGGAAAAATCCATCGTTGTACCTGCCGCTCCTCCATAAACATGAATTTGAGGAAAGGTGGCCCCGGTGTTGACGCGTACGATATTGTCCAGTCCGGTTACGGTAACATTGTTCAGACTGATGCCCCCGGCATCCTTTGTGGACGCGTTTTCCACGACGGTGTTGTTCATTACTACAGGCGATGTGCTATTCCAAATCCAAAGTCCGGCGCCGCCGAAAGCGCCGCCTCCGGAATTTTTCCAGATGATGTTGTTTCTGATTGTTCCGCTCTCATGAAAGAAAACGACCCCACCGCCATACCAGCCCCTGTTGTACGCGATGACGTTTGATTCAATAGTCGCGTTGCCAAATCCGGACCTGATTCCCCCGCCACCCGCCGAGGTAGCGCCGGTTTGTATCCATGCTTCGTTGTTCATGATCAGATTGTGACGAATCGTCACGTTGCCGCCGTCGGTCAAAATGCCGCCGCCTTCTCGATAGATGTGGCTATCCGAAGGATCGAACCATCTGGTTCCGGTCCCGCGCGTCAGGGTGAAGCCTTCAACAATGCCGCCAGTCACGCCACTGACAATTACACAGCTTCCCGAGTCGGTGCTGGTAGGGGAGGATCCGTCGATAATAGTGTGCAGGATGTGTTGCGAATTCTGATCCAGGATGTAGCGACTGGCCAGGTGGAGTTGCTTTGAGAAGATCTTTACGTTTTCCAGGTAGATGCCGTCTTCGACTAAGACCGTGTCACCGGGTGAGGCGGCGTTTATCCCCTGCTGGATAGTCGGTTGATCGGTTGGGACGATGACAATCGTCGCTCTGTTGGGCGAAGCAGCGAGAAGCAGAGTGAGCGTACACCCGGTTCCGATACGCTTGAGGCGATTGACCGGGGTCAGGATGGAACGAACAGCATTCAGCACATAGACCTCCAATGTGTGGCCGCGCGGTTTGCGGCCGCTTTTCTGTTTACTACCGAGGAGGCGGTTACTGATGTGTCGGGCTTATGACGTAGTTGTTACGAGATTTGTTTGAAAATAGTTTCAGAACAATGGGGCTGTGGCCAGATGCCCTGTTACAGGGAGGACTTGAGGCGATTTCGAATCCGCGCCCGGGCGGCCTCGGACAAGCCCTCCTGCTCGCCGGCCAATTTCCCCGGTTGGTCGTCGGCGGCTTTAAGAGCTATTTCGACACAGGCGATCTGATGCCCGAATCGCGTGCAGAAGGCGCAGACCATGAGGTGCAGCCGGATCGTGAGCCATTCTCCCACAGAAAGTCTCCGGTCTCTGGCTTCCGAGATCAGTCTTGTCACCGCCTGGCAGGGAGGCAGCTGACGGGCGACAAACTGGACTATCTTCCAACTGTGCTTGTGAGGGTCTCTCATTGTTTTCTGCCTTTTCGGGCCCAGTTCTCCTCCAGGCACTCCCGAAGCTGTTTGCGGGCGCGATAGAGAAGCACTCGGAAGTTAGTCGGCGTGATATTGAAATCATTACACAAGTCTTCTGACGGGATTTCATCAATGACGTACAGAGCGAACATCGAGGCCATGCGCCGCGGCAAGAGGGAGAGGCAGTGTTCGAAAGCGGCCCAGAATTCGGCCCGCTCCAATAAGGCGTGGGGCTCAAATCCCCAGTCCGAAGGCAAATTAGGTTTCGACCATTCGCCGTCGGAGCGGAATCCCCGATCGTCACTGGCGGAGAGCACTTGATCGTCGGGATGCGGTTTGTCCCGGAACGTGTGCCGTATGTAATCGTAGATTTTGTGCTTGAGAATGCCGACCAACCAGGTCCGCTCCGATGAATCACCCCTGAAGGAGGGGGCGCCGCGCAGGGCGGCCAGGAGAGTTTCCTGTACGACGTCTTCGGAGGCGACACGGTCACGCAGTCGGATATAGGCCATCCGATAAAGAAGATCACCGTACTTATCAAGCCAAATGGTAGGATCGGTGGACATGATTCGGCAATAATATATGGGTACACTCTCAGTTGGCAATCTACCTATTATCTTGACAGACTTCAGTGTCGCGTCTAATTTCGACGCCGTACATCCACATTTTCAACTGCGTCCTGGAGGGACTGACTATGTACCGGTTCATGAGCTTGAATCTGCTGTTTGTAGTTTTGCTTGGGCTTAGTGTCCGGGCGGAAAATCTCGATTCCCTGTTGCTTGAGGCGGCACGAGGCGGCGATGAAAAATCGGCTGCCGCACTGTTGAAGCAAGGCGCTCAGGCAACGGCGGTTAATTCCTACGGTGAAACCCCGCTCATTTTGGCGGCGGGCTCAGGAAGCAAGCCGATTTTGGCCCTCCTGCTCAAAAAGGGTGCCCAACCGAACAAGGTCGATAGCTATGGATACACAGCCCTTGACAAGGCGCTACGGGGCAGGCAATTGGAATGTGTAAAGCTCTTGCTGGCCAACGGTGCTTCCGCAGATCAAGTCGATAGTTCATCGTACATTCCGATCATAACTGCCTGCCAACAAGGAGATGTGGCGGCTATCAAATTATTAGCAGAGGCGGGTGCGGATTTGTGCGCCATGACGCCGGATGGTTGGACGGCAATGAAGCACGCTACTTTCTATGTCGCAAAAGACACCGCCGACATGATGAGCGCGACTCTGGCCGACTATGCTATCAAGCAGATACAGAAGACACCGCCCGGCAAGATTAGGCCCAACTCTTATGAAGAAAGTCTGCAGGGTGGCGACCTGATGTCCGTCGTGGCGAGAAATTCTGACCTCAAGACAATGTATGTACTCCTTCAATCAGGTGCTCCGGTAGACGCTTTGGACAAAGATGGATCGACGGCATTGGTGGCAGCGGCATCATATGGGCAGTTGGCGATGGTCCAGTTTCTCGTAATGAACCGGGCCAATGTCGATTTTCAAGATGCCGTTTATCGGACGACGGCGCTCATAGCGGCGGCAGTCGGCGGCAGGACGGGCGTAGTGAAATTTCTCTTGGAGCATGGCGCCAATCCGAATCTGCTGGACCGATACAATAAGACTGCGCTGCTGTACGCGATCGAATATCATTTCACCGAAACAGAAAAGATCTTGAGAAAGTACGTCAAACTTTGATCGCGATACCACGGTCATCAGACCTTTGCTCAATTTAAACGACAAATTAGGCCCCGTAGGGCCGATTCGCGAACTAAGTCTTTCGCCGGTTTGAGCCGATATTACGACATAGGGCTCGGTCGACCAATCCCGCACGATCGCAGCTCCTATCGTGGAGGTAAGAAACGATGAAGACCAAGACTATCTCGGCGTCATATGCGCTCAGAATCGCGTTACCGTTCTTTCTCATTAGTCTCGCCTGGATATTATTTTCTGACCGCTTTGTGGAAGGTATATCCCCGGATGTGTCCACGCTGACGACACTGCAAACCTACAAGGGGTGGTTCTATATCACGGTGTCGGCGATTTTCGTCTATCTCACATCTCGCCATTACTTGAATCGACTTTCTCATTCGCAGCATCAGATCTCGGCGGCCGAGTCGGCATTGGCGCACAATCAGGAAGGCATGATGTCGCTATTGGCCAATCTTCCGGGTATGGCGTATCGCTGTGCCTTCGACAATGATCGACGCATGGATTTTGTAAGCCAAAACTGCAAATCCGGTTGCGGATTCGATGCCTCGGAATTGATCGGAAGTCAGGGAAAGCCGTGGAATTCGCTCATCGTCGATGAGGACCGGGAGATGGTAATCCGGGAGATCAAACAGGCAATTCGGGACCGACGTACCTATCATCTGGAATATCGGATTGATCTTGGACACGGACGAACCAAATGGGTGTCAGATCATGGCTGTGCCATACATACGGCGACCGGTGACGACAAGTTACTTGTCGGGTATATCTTCGAAATTAGCGAATCGCGCAATCGTCGGGCGTTCGAGCCAAACGATCAGCCGGAACAGATGCTGGGAACTCTTCGCAAGGAAGCGGAACGCAGTGTGACTCAGGGATCGAATCTGATGAGCCGACCGTTCTAACGTTTATCCCGACGCACCCGCCTGCACGCTTTTTTTGTCGCCATATCAATAATTGACGGCTATCTTAATGCAAGCAGAACAAGGATAGCACGTTGTCCAAACATCTGATTCGAGAAGTCGACAATCTTAAGACAGATACGGTTTCGCTGGCGACCCGAGTGGAAGAAGCTCTGCGGGCGGCAGTAAAATCCCTCACGACGCGCGATATCGGGGCAGCCGAAAAAGTCATAGCGGAAGATCAGCTGATCGATCGGGCCGAAGTCGACATCGAAGAAGAATGCCTGAAGATCATGGCCCTGCACCAACCGGTGGCAATCGACTTGCGAGTGGTGGTTGCGATACTGAAGATAAATAATGATCTGGAACGAATTGGGGATCTGGCAGTAAACATCGCTGAGCGGGCGGTGGTACTGTCCAAGTATCCGGACATACCTACTAAGTTTGATTTCAAGGGGATGGGCGACAAAGTTCAAGTGATGGTTCGCCAGAGTCTGGATTCGCTTGTCGGCCTCGATTCAGAATTGGCTCAACAAGTCCTCAAGTCTGATGACATCGTCGACGCTGTCCACCGCGAGATGTACAGCCAGGTTCGCTCCGAAATAGCCGCCAGGCCTGATCAGGTCGATTACTACATTCAGCTATTGGCCGTTTCGCGCAATCTGGAACGAGTGGCCGACCATGCGACAAATATCGCCGAAGATGTGATCTACCTGGTTGACGGTCAGATTGTCCGACACTCCAACGGCAAGTAGAATTGAAGAGCCGCTTACGATTCCAAGAATCGTTTGAAGAGATAGAAGCAGCCGGCGGAGATTATTCCTGAAGCCGGAATCGTAAGGACCCACGCCCAGACGATTCGTCCAGCAACTCCCCATTTGATTCCCGACAGACGACCCGTCGATCCGACACCGATAATCGCGCCGGTTATGGTGTGCGTAGTTGAAACTGGGATGCCGAAAGCTGTTGCACCAAATAAGGTGGCCGCTCCAGCAGTCTCGGCGCAAAATCCGCCGACCGGTTTGAGTTTGGTGATCTTCATTCCCATAGTCTTCACGATTCGCCAGCCGCCGAGAGCGGTGCCAATCGCCATCGCCGCATGACACGAGAGAATGATCCACATCGTTTCCGAATCCCAAAGCGATAACTCGTGATCGGTTCTCATGAGTCCGCCGGCCATCAGCAGTGCCATAATGATACCCATTGTCTTTTGCGCGTCGTTGCCGCCGTGGCCGAGCGAGTACAGCGCCGCGGAAAAGAGCTGTCCTTTTCGAAACCATCGGTCGACATCGACTGGTCGCCATCGGCGGAAAAGCCAATAGATGCCGATCATGAAGGCGAACCCGAGAACCAGGCCGATCAGCGGGGCCAAAGGAATGAACTTGACCGTTTTCCAGATATTACTCCACCGGATAACATCGAGGCCTTTGTAGGCGAGCCCCGCACCCGCTACACCGCCAATAAGGGCATGAGATGAACTTGTGGGAAGTCCGAGCCACCAAGTGATAAGATCCCAGACTATCGCGCCGATGAGTCCGGCCAGCACCACGTAGACGTAAACGCTGTCCTTGCCGTCGATCTTGACAATCTTTGCGATGGTGTCGGCCACTTTGGGGGCGAAGATAAACATGGCGACAAAGTTAAAGAATGCAGCCCAGAGCACAGCCCACCTCGGGCTCAACACGCGGGTTGACACGACCGTCGCGATAGAATTGGCGGCGTCGTGAAAGCCGTTAATCACGTCGAAAATGAGCGCAACCGCGACCGTCAGGACGATCACGATCATGAGAGAATCCATATCAGGATGCCTCGATCACGATGCCTGAGATGATATTTGCGACCTCCTGGCAGCGATCGGTCGCCCGTTCGAGCCGCTCGAAGATTTCCTTCCATTTCATGATCATGACGGGGTCGGTTTCTTCTTTGAAGAGCCGCACCAGCGCCGAACGCAGTAGCTCGTCACCGTCGTTTTCAGCTTGATAGACGGCAATGCAGGCCTTCTGGATCGCGTCGCCTTCTTTGCTAAGCTTGGGGAGCGAGCGCACAGCCGTATCGATGTGGCCGGAAGCGGTGACCAAGACTTCAGTCAATTGGCGAAATTCCGGACGAAAAGTCGTAAGCTCATACAGCACCATTCGCGACGCGGCTGAGTCGACCGAGTCGACAATATCATCAAGCTTGCGCATAAGGCGATGAATGTCGGCCCGATCAATGGGGGTGATGAAGGTGTTATGCAGGGCGTCGATACAGCTGTGCGTGACATCGTCGGCTCTGTGTTCTATCTGTTTGATTCGATTTACCCGCAACGCCAGCTCGCCGGGCTTTGCCGAGAGTTCGTGAAACTCTTTGCAGGCGTCCATCGACAACTGGCTGTGCTGTTCGAAAAACGTGAAGAAGCTGGTTTCGCGTGGCAGAAAATGTTTGAGCATGAATTACTCCTCGCTATGACGAAGTCCAAACGCATGTGAAAAGTGTAAGAGACTTCTTTCAAAACTCACGCTATCGTAACACATTGGCGACGGAGCGTCAACCGAAGTCTATCGGCCGTCAAACGAATACTTTACAAACGGGAACAGTTGTCCACAAATCAGTGTGGAAATGCCAAGAATTGTGAAGTTCATGATCGGAAAAGCTGCTTTGTTGCGTGCTATATTGCAGATGAATTGGGGCTTGTGCGTCGGAGTAGATCGGGCTAACTTGTTTGGCGAGTATCCATTGCCGGAGTGGTGGAATTGGTAGACACCAGGGACTTAAAATCCCTTGTTTCGAAAGGGACGTGCCGGTTCGAGTCCGGCCTCCGGCAGTATATCCCACCCGGCTGAGTATGAAAAACCCCGCACCAACCGATATGGATTGCGACTTGATCCTCTTCGATGGGATGTGCGTTCTCTGCAATCGTTTTGCGAAATTTGTAGTGAGGCATGATCGAAGGGGTGCCTTTCGTCTGGCTCCGCTCAGCAGCTCTGGGCGGATTCTGTCGGCTCAAGGGGGAAGGATGTCTGATTTGAATTCAGACTCGATTGTCGTTATCAGGCAGTTCAGGGGCGAATCCGGGGTCGCTCTCTATCGATCTGAAGCCGTGCTTCATGTGCTTTCCAAGCTGTCGTGGCCGTGCGGAATGCTGGCGATCCTGAAAGTGTTCCCGCGATTCGTTGCCGACCCATGTTATGATTTTGTGGCGAGACGAAGATACCGTTGGTTCGGGATGACCAACGAATGCCACATGGTTGACGACAAGGACAAATGGCGAGTTATTGAATAACGTCAAAAAGAAAGCCCCTCCCGATTGGGAGGGGCTTTGTGCAAAAATGTCAGATCAATCGTTACGGAAGCGTATTCACATATGCGATTGAGTTCTTGATGAGATCTTTCGCGTACTTGAAATTGTGAATGCCTTCCGAGCGATCCTCTTCGAGCATCATGTAATTCCAGATCGCGCCGACCAATCCTTGATCTGCCACGGTCATAGACTTTGGCGTATAGGTGGTGTCGGTACCGGAAATGGTGCGACTCATGACACTCTTTGAGTACAACAGAGCTCCCAGTGTGCTCATCATTCCGTGGAACTCGGATTGATAACCTTCGACCGTACCGTCGCCGTCGTAGTCGCTGACCGCGTGTGACGTATCAGCTATGAAGTTGAACGAGGCGGTTGCCTTGGCATGGCACGGCGTGCAGACTTTCACCATAGTGTAGCCGGATTCTTCGTCAACCATGTTGAAGCTGTGGCCGCCGATAGTGTAGCCGTCGTGCTCCTGTACCGATCCCATGTGACAGCCCGCGCAGGCGTCTGTGATCGCAGTAGCGTGAGTGGACGTGGTGTACGAGTATCCCGGATGCTGATAGCCGCCGGTACCGTGAAGCAGATCGGCCTGCGGACCGTGATGCGGTCCAAACCGGTTGGTGGTGGCCTTGTTGGCAACGACTTCAGCAATTACGCTGGTGCGGTTGTGGTGGCAATTCGCGCACAGATTGGCGTTGCCGTGATCGAACACGACGCCGTTGGCCAGCGTGTACGGTCCACTGGCGCGAAGCGAGAAGTCGCCGTTTTCATGCGGAGCATGACACGTGAAGCAGTGGATGGCGCTCACATTGGAATAAGGCGGATTAATCGTATCGGTGGTGATCCACTCGACAAAGCCCTGATGGTCGTGGCACTTTACGCAGTCGGAGCCACTTCCGCGGTTGGTGTAGTCAACGCTGGTTCCCGACGCGTGTACCGAGTTGGCCCATTCGCCCTCGGCCTGCTGGAGGATACCGTCTGCGTCGTTGTGGCACTTCATGCATTCATCGGCTCCGGCAAATCCGGAATCGTCCTGAACGATTTCATTGGTAACTTTCCTCTCGCATCCTACTGCCAGCAGCAGGACGACAGCGAGAAGAGCAGTGAAGAACAGTGTACGTTTCATTGCATTCTCTCCTTAGAATTGCACGTCCTTTATCAATTTGCATTCAACTATATTTGCGGTGTAATACCGATCAGTGAACAAGAAATCATCGAAATTGTAGACCCGGTAGCGGGCTTCCAGATGCAGCGTGGGCTGTAAAAGATATGCCACGCCGACATCGCCGCTCAGTTTTTCCATATCCTGATCGCGCTTGCTGCGGTACCAGGTGCCCCCGAAGTCGACGGTCAGTTTTCCCAAGCTTACCGGATAGGCATGGCCGGAGAGGACATGGTCGGCGAATTCGTAGCTGGTATTTTCAGACTGATTGCGATATGTCCCGACATAGTAAGAATAGGTGACGGTCATCCGACCTTTTTTGGCATCAGACAGATTCAATTCACTCGATAGCACATTGTACTCGGTGCGCGAGTTGATATCGTCGTTCTTGCGGATGTGGCCTTCCCAACGTCCGCCGAGCGATCCCCATTTCTCATTTGAATACAAGGCGCTGACGGCATGGTTGGTGCGGGATTCGTCGCCTAAGAGCGTCACGCCATCGGTGACATCGGCCTTGCGGGTCGAAATCGCCGCTTTGAAATACCAGTGCATATCGGGACGGAGCCAGGCATTCGCCAAAAGACCGTCCGACGATGTGCGGTTTACAAAGTCGTCTGATATTCTATTCTCGTAGCCAACTCTGAGGCCACCCCAGCGATTCCAAGTTTTACCCAAAGAAACTACATTCTGGAGATTGTCAATCGTGCGCTGCGGCGAATTGCGCTTGGTGGTAGCGAACACCAAACGATAGTCGAGCAACAAGGTAGGACAAAGATAGGCTTTAGCGCCGCCCCACCATTGGTTGGTCTTAAGCTCGGTGTTGGTCGACTCGACCTTGTCTTTCCGGAGATTGAGTCCACCCGCAAGATAGAGCCATTTCATGCTCGGGACGGTCGAGCTGGTGTAAAGATCGAGCTGGTCGGCCTTGCGGTCGGTGGCCGCGCTGGTATTGTCGGTGAAGTCGAAGTGGCGATACTCGGCGCGAACCAGGCCATAGCGATCACCCATCTGCGTACCGACATTGTAGGTCTTGTAGCCGTAGTCAGTGCTTCGATGGACGGTGTCATTGATTGCCGGCAGAATGAAGAAGTCGGTCCCGTGCTTGTCGGTACGACCATATCCGCCGAAGACTTTGAGATAGCGACTGGCTTCAAACATCGCTTGCACGTTGGTGCTGCGACGACGAGTGTAGTCGTCAGCACTGTCACTGTAGACGCGGCGGTACTGATTGTTGGTAGCCGAAAGCGAGAATCGTCCCGGCTTGCCGATCCACAAACGGAGGTCGCGGTTGTTCAGCGTGATATTGTTGAGATTGGCCTTAAGGGTCGTTCCGTTTTCCCAGTTGTATCGCCAATCGTACATGGAGAGGGCAACGCCTTCATAGGTGTTAAAGGTCTCGGAATTGACAGCCCGTGAACCTTCTTCATCCATGAATACGTAGCCGAAACCGATCTTGCCCGTACCGCTGTCGGCGGCAGAGAGCGCCGACGCAACAACGAGGAGGGCGATAAGTGCGAATAAGGTGGTGGTGATAGTTTTCATAGCACTTCTCCTTAGTTCACACCGTGACACCAGCACGTGTTGCCGAACTTGGCGCCGAGGGTGCTGGACAAGAGTTTTCGTCCCGACACTGAACCATGAATGTCGGTGTGGCAAGTCAGGCAGTCGATGCCGGCATAAGCGCCTCCGTGCGCGGTGTTGTGCGTCGGCGGGGTCATGTGGCAGGCCTGACAGAGACGATCCTTGGGCTGCTTGAGCAACTGATCGTTTTCGCTGCCATGAGGATCGTGGCATTCAACGCATCCGCCGCCGTCGGTCATATAGGCATTGACCGGCGCGTGTTCGTACAGGAATGGACCCGAATGCTGCGGATGACAGCTTTTGCACGTATTGGCAAAGCCGAACATCTGGTCCTGGTCGGTGCGTTTCACAAAGCGATGGCAGGACAGACATGAGACCGCCCCCGAACCGACCGGGTGCGAGCTGCGGCGGGCAAATTTGGTCGCCGTATTCTGATGACAACGGCGGCAGAAATCTGCGTCGTTGTCTACAAGCAGTGAGTGCGTATTGCCGTGAATCTTGTGGCAGGCAGCACAGTTCGTCTGCAAGGTGGTATGCGTGTCGAAGCCGTGATTGTCCAGATCGCGATGCGGCGTGTGACATTCGTAGCATGCCTTGTTCGCCGAGTCGCCGTACAGATTGGACGGATTGCTGATCGTGCCGCGGTCCGGGTTATCCAAATGTTTTTCCCAACCGCTGTGGCAGGAGATACAGGCGACTTTTGCGGCCGGATTCTTGGTGATCGAGGCAGGTCGATGTGCCGTTCCGACGAGTGTCTTGTCCATATCCGAGTGACACTCAAGGCAGGTGGCATCTTGTGGGGGATCGACCGCTCTCACTTCAGAAACCAGAACCGACCCGCCCAAAAAGAGCAGCAGGGCAAGCGCCAGTTGTAGTGATCGAGTCGTTTTATGCTTCATTGCAGTACCCATTACCTCCATGGTCATTTGTCACGAAATTGTCATTTTTTCTATCTCATATATCGGCAATGCCTCAGAGGAATCAATATTAAAATTGTTGAATCATTTGCATTTAGCCGGAAAGGAGGGCGGAAGTTAGTGAAGAGTTTCACTATCTGAGGTGGAAGTTACGATATTGCAAGCATGTTGACCGGGGAAGGTCGAGTTCACTTATCCATTTTGGGTGGATTAAAAAAGTCGAGGAAAAATATAAAATGTAACGATAAATGCGAGATTTCTCTTCAATCGAAGATCTTCCCCGGATTGAGAATTCCGTGAGGATCGAATTGGTTCTTGATGGCCCGCATCAGGTGAAGTGACGCCCCGGCTTCCATACCGAACTGCTCTTTGTGCCCTAGGCCGATGCCGTGCTCGCCGGATATAGTACCGCCAAGTTCGATGGTCCTTCTGATGATGTGGTCGTTTAGCTGGTGAGCTGTTTGCCACATTGACGAATCGTCGGGATTGGCGAGCATGAGGGCATGAAGCAGGCCGAGGCCGACGTGTCCAAATGTGAACATCGGAATCTGGTGTTGTTCTCCGAGTTTGTGGCAGAACTCTACCATTTCAGGCAACAGTGAAATCGGGAAAGCGACGTCGTTTCGGATAATCTTGTAGCCGGGTCTGGCGTGCTTGATCGAGTCGGTAACCCAGTGTCGGATTTCCCACGGGCGGTGGCCTTCGGCGAGTTTGAGAGGAACGCCACCGAGTTCGGCACAGATGTTGTCAGTAAGTTCAGCGTTTGATTCCAGCGCTGGTTTTGGACCATGGAATTCTACGAAGAGAGAGGGGACTTCGGCCAAACCATACGCCTTTAGCTTGTTGAGCGCTCCCATCACGTGGCGGTCGAGAAATTCGATCGCGGCGATGTCGATTCCGCATTTGCGAATTTCAGAAACGGCTTTGGCGGCGGCAATTTCAGTCGGAAAAGTGTAGGCGCCCTGCAGACGGTCTTCGGGAATTCCGGAGAGTTTGAGCGTGATCGAGCCGATGATCGCCAATGTGCCTTCCGAACCGGCGATCAACTCAACGAGGTTGTAGCCGCTTGATCTCTTGATCGCACGATTTCCAAGTTTGACAATTTCGCCGGTGCCAGTGACAACGGTGAGGGAAAGCACATACTCTTTCGTTCCGCCATACTTCACCGAATATATTCCGCTTGCGTTAGTCGAAACCATGCCGCCGACGGTAGCAACGTCGCCTGAGCCGCCGGGGGAAGGCGGAAAGAAGAGACCGTCGCGCTTGAGATGGATATTCAGGTGATCGTAGATGATGCCGGGTTCGATTTCGATTTGCAAATCGTCGGGCCAGTAATTCAGGATTCGGGTCATCCGGCTGACATCGAGAACGATTCCGCCTGAGCAAGGGATCGTTGAGCCCTCAAGCGCACTGCCGGCGCCGCGAGTTGTAATCGGAGTACCTGATGCGGCGCAGGCCTTGACGATTTGAGAAATTTCGTCAAGGTTCAGCGGCCACGCGACGGCCAAAGGAGTCACACCGGAGAGGGTCGACTCATCTCGGGAGGCCACACCAAGCTGGTCGGGATGAGTGGATATGCGGTCGGGCGGAAGGATTCGTGAAAGAATGTCTATTATTTTCATAGTGCGTGTTTCGTTCTTGTAGATATTTCGGCAATGATAGAAAAGGCGCGGATTCGGGAAAAGTTAAAACAAAACGGCCGCCCCGAATCGAGGCGGCCGTGTTATGCGCAATTGTCAGATCGTGCCTACAAGCACGATGACGTGGGTGTAAAACTGATGTACAGGTAATCGATGAGTGCACTTAAGTCGCTGATATCGACG
>CAYVWS010000024.1:0-9842 GCA_964455535.1 uncultured Ignavibacteriales bacterium
ATCGACTTCCTGTATATCAGCTTCACACCTCCGCCGTGTATGCTTTCGGCCAACACCGACGGCGACATCAGCGGCGGCGTGGATATTTCGGACCTCAGTGCGCTGATTGACTTCCTGTATATCAGCTTCACTCCGTGCGCCCCGTGTCCGGAATGATCTGAATTGAACATCAAATAGGCGAACCGCAAGGTTCAGCCCGATTACACGGTGGCCGCCCGGCAAGGCGGCCACCGTTGTTTTTTGGGGGCCGCAAGGGGCCAAACGACAACGGATTAGGCGCACTTATTGCGCCTGAAAATCCGAGTTTTTTATTGACTCGCATACCTGCGGGCCAGTATCTTTTGATACTGGTTAGGAACATAGGGTAGCAACCGGCGGCGTCGCCGCCAGTAGTTTGGAGGTGTAGACAGCCACGACTTGATAATGTCTTGTATGCACCCCTGCCGCGGAGAACAAAAGCGGCGAGAGGGCTGTTGAACAAAGTGCGCCGCTCAGACGTTTCGGATGTGAGTGGTGAAAGATTCCGAGTGAACACTACCAGCAGAACCGTCGCTCGGTGAAAGTTTGAATCTAAGGAGAGACTAATGAAGAATTTCGCAATCGGAACGCTTTGTGCGGTCCTGCTCGCACTGGGTGTCATTGCGTCGTCCAGTTACGCGGCCGTGGATATGCACATCGGCACCGTCACCGGTACAATTAGCGCCGACACCGCCATCGCCGGCGATACCTTGAGAATCGAAATCAAGTGGGCGAATGGAAACGATTTTAATTACAATCCGTCCGTCGCATTCAAGATTTTCAGCCGGGCTTCATTCGACGCCGGCGCGCCGGGCAGCGGAACCGCAACATGGATTTCGACCGCAACCGTCAGCACTCCGCCGTACGTCACGCTTTCATCGGCTCGTCCGCGCATCGGACCGCAGATTGATACCAGCGGCGGTCTCCCCAAGCCGGAATTCGGCGCTCTGTACAGCTTCAACTGTTTCGGTTGCGATGGCACCGGTTCTGACACCGTTGCATTTGGTGGCGCGGCGAACGACCCGTCACAAAATCCGATGCCGCCCCACGACTCCGGTCGTGCCTGGAGATTTGTAGTCAAGACACAGCAGGCCGATGCCGGTAAAGTTATCTGCATCGATTCCGTGTCCTCGTGGCCGCCAACGCTCACCTGGAAGTGGGCGCCGTTTAATGCTCCGGGCGGAACACCGAACGAACTCCCGGGATGGTCGGGAATGAAGTGTTGGGTGCTCAAGGACACCGCCGCGAGCGGCGTCGATGACATCACCGACGGTGAACTGCCGACCAAGTTCGATCTGCGGCAGAATTATCCGAATCCGTTCAACCCGTCGACCAACATCGAATTCGATGTGCCGAAAAAAGCGCATATCAAGCTGACCATTTACAATGTTCTCGGACAGGAAGTGAACACGTTGGTCAACGAAGAAATGGCGCCGGGCAACAAGTCGGTCACGTGGAACGGCGACAGCCAGAGCGGCACCAAAGTTTCGTCGGGCATGTATTTCTACAAGCTCGAAACTGAGGGCTTCGTTTCGACGAAGAAGATGCTTCTGGTGAAGTAATCGACCTTCCGAAAATCGCTTGAATTTTTCGCCCCCGGTAATTCCGGGGGCGTTTTTTTTGTCAAAACGGCCCACTCGGCTCCGTAACGCTTTGCCGGACAGCAAATTACACGAAATCTGTTGACATCACTTTTCGTTTGTGGTATGGTGAGTGTTAACCCCTGTCATTGGGTATGAGTTAAGTCTTTATCAGATAAGGTTTTATATGCTTGGCATTATTGGAAACAAGTTCTCGATTGGTAAGGAAACCTACCATCCGTACGCCGCCGAAATGCACTACTTTCGGATCGATAAAAAGTACTGGTCGATCTGTTTTGAACGAATACGGCGGGCCGGTTTTCGCATTATCACCTCGGCGGTACCGTGGGGAATTCATCAGGACAATTCCAAGCATATTGATTTCAACGGATACGATGATCCTCGTAAAGACCTGGTCGTCTTTCTGGAACTGGCGCGCGAGTTCAGTTTCAAAGTGATCCTGCGCCCCGGACCGTGGGTGGCTGGTCAGCTTCCCAACGGCGGCTTGCCGAAGTTCCTATTCTCCGATTCAAAAGTTCTGGCGCGCAATGCCTCGGGTCACGAAGTCCGCATTCCGGATGCCTATGGTGTCGACGGCGGCTTCTTGCCCTCGTTTCTACACCCGAATTTTCAGTTTCATCTGAAGAATTATTTCCGGGCTTTCATCGAAATCACGAAGAACTACATTCACCCGCGCGGGCCGATCTTCATGGTGGAACTTGATCATGAGACTTCGTTTGCCCGGCTTTTGGATCCGGCCAGCGCCGACTACAATCAGGATGTCGTCAAAGCGTATTATCCCGATTATCTGAACACACTCTACGACGAAATTAAGAAGCTGAATGCGCGCTACAAAGAAAAACACGACACCTTTGAGCAGGTCGAGCCGCCACGCAAGTTCTCCGATCTGAAATTTGAGGAATATCCGAAAGTCATCGACTGGATCAAGTTCCGGCAGCATCTGCTCAACGCCTATCTTTCGACGGTCGAAGATGTTTTCACCGCGTATACGGTGGAGCCGCTCATGTTTCGGTCACTCTATTTCCGCTCCGGCGATTTGTTACCCGCGTTCAGTCTCGTGCCGGAGGATCGCTCGCCATTCTTGGGCAGCAATGTCTTTCCTGAGGGAAGTTACTTTGACCTGGTCAACAAAGCGCGATTCCTTCGCGCCGAATACGGATTCGCCTTCGCCAGCAGTTTCACCTCGGGCCGCGCCGCCACCGATCCGGATCGCGAGTCAAAGCTCTCGCCGGTGACCGAAGCCGGCCGCCGATTCTATCTTGCGGCGGCAAGCTCGGCCGGATTCAAAGGGCTGAACCACTACATGTTTGTCGATCGCGATCACTGGTATGGCGCGCCGCTGCACGCCGACGGTACGGTGGCGGAAGGATTCGACGTTGTGCGCAGTTTCACGACGCTGGCTTCGACGGTCGGATTCGAAGAGATGGAGTTCAATCCGTCAATCGCTATTTTGGGAAGTCGCTTCCTGTCATGGCTGCGGCTGGTACACAGCAAAGAGGAATTCACTTACGTTCCGCGCCTGCTCGATGACACTACTGTCGGCTTCTGCCGCGACTTGATGCGCTTAAAACTCGCCTACGGTATTCGCGAAAACCGCGACTGGGAGTCGATGAAGCAGTACAAAGTGCTGTTTGTGCCGTCAGCAGAAGTCATGTCGGAGCGCGATCAGGAAGCATTGGTGGAACTGGCCAAAGCCGGTGTGACCATCATCATGGTCGGTCACATGCCGAAGTTCGACGAAGAATTCAAACCGTGTGCAGTACTTTCGAATCACTTCAAGATCAAGACGACGACCGAAACCGGTATCGGCGAGATTGAACACAAGGGCGGAGTATTCACCAGCCACTTGTATTCCTCGATTAAAACTACCGATGACGGCAAGATCAAGAAGATCGCCAAGTGCGATCAAAAAGTGGTCGGCGTCTGTTCGACCCGGTTTAAGGGCTCGTTCTATTTCTTCACTTTTGACATCGCATCGGGCGGCGATCATCGCAAGCTGGCCTTTTTCGAATCGCTGTTGCAGGGAGAAAAAATCAGCTCCTGGCTGCGCTGCTCGGATCCGTCGGTCGATGTCAGTTTCTACAGCGGCGACAAGAAGGGCGTTCTTTTTGTAGTCGTCCCTCCGCCGGGCGAATTGTCCGACGGACTCGAAGCGCGGAGAAAAGAGATTATCGTACAGGCCGATCTGAAGGAAGCCGGCTTTTCGGCCGCCAATCTGAAATTGACCGACCTGTTTGCCGGTGAAACCGCCGAACCGATCAAGACCACCGCTAAAGATCTGAAAGTCGGTCTGTCGTTGACGGTGAATTTCCCCGACGGTCTGGCTTTTCTGGTGGAGAAGCGGTAGTTCGGGTCAATCGAGATCTGTTTGCAGATTACATAGAACGGCGCGCCGTCGAACGACGACGCGCCTATTTTTTTCGAATCACTCTTTACTGAGCAGGGTTATTCGTGACGCTCTCGGCCTGTGCGATAGTCTTGCGACACTGCCGAATACCAAGCACGATGGCGCCGGCGCCGACCGAGGCGACGAACAGATAAATAATCGCCCCGCCATACGGTATCCAGAAGAGCAGGGTCAATACTAACAGACCCACAAACAACGCCAGACTCTTTGGCAGTCCTTGAGCTGGGGCGGAGCGTTTCAGAATAAAATGGCCGATCAGCAGAGCGACAAACAGGCGGCCGGCATAGAATAAGATCGCGCTCGAAATCGCCGAGAAGGTGGTGATCGGCAGCATCAGGATGGCGAACACGGTGAGAATCACTCCGAAGGCCGTGCCCGCCTGACCGGTGCTGAACAAGATTTGTCCCGCGATACCGGTGACAAGAGTCATCACCAATATGAGGGCGCACACAACCAGGATGCCCAGAATCAGCAACCCGGTAGCTAAGCTGGTGGCAAAGCGGGTGCGAAGCTGCTCGTATGAAACAAGAGCATAGGTCGGAAAAAGACGAATCAGAATCAAGCCGAAAAGAAAGGCGGCGCAGAGCCCCGAGATGCGCATGGCGATCGTCTTGATGATCGGCGGGGCCGACTCCGGCATCAATTTTGGGATGGCGCGTTTGACCGTCCCCGCGACTACTACGCCGACCGAGTCGATTTGCGGCGGTTCTTGGCAGTCGTAGGTCAAATTTCCGGAGAGTACCGCCGGCGGCGTGATGTAAAGCTTCTTGCACTTCACGCGCGTATCGCCGATGATATTGCCGGTGATCGTGACTTCGTCGCCCTCGATGTCGAGCTTCCCCTTGACCGTACCGTCGACATGCACTTTTGCGCCGCGCACAACCAAATCACGTTCGATAACCGCGCCTTTGTTAAACGCAATCGAGAAACCGAAAAGGGTCGCCGAGCCGCCGACCGTACCGTCGATGGCTGCCGTCTCCGAAAATGAGCGAAAGGGCCCCTCGCACCTTCCGGAGTGCGTTACGGAGCGGGCGAAGATATTGACTGCATGGCTGACGGTGCCTTGTATGATGCCGTCGTACGCAAAGGCGGTCAGATCGCCATTGATTGTGCCTTCCATCCGAAGTTCAGTAGTGTAGGCGTACAAGTCGTCGTCGACGACATGGACATTCGAGATGACAACCTTTTTCCCATTTTCGAAGACGGACGCGCCGACAGGCAGGACCAAGGCCAGCATGACACAACCAAGCAACGAGAGGAATTTCACTGTGAGGGATCTGGAAATCATGGGCACCTGTTCTCCTGTTCAATACGCCCAGTCATGGCGTAAGTTGCGGTGGCACAGAGGGAAAAACAACCAAAAAAGTGGTTTCACGGCTGTAGGATTCATGCCTATTTTGTTACGAGAAAAGAAAAGAGAAGTGCCAAGATGCTGTCTGCAATAGTCCTCGCTGTGTCCGCCGTGGTCGGAATTATCTTTGGGATTGTCAATCGAACAAAGTTACGCAGGCACGCTGGTTGGATCACCGCCCTGGCGATGATTGCGGCCATCGTGGGCCCGATACTCGTAACAAACGCCAGTCGCGAAATCATCACCGCTCGCGCCGTCAAGCAATGGCCCACCGTTGAAGGAATAATCACCAAATCCGAGATTGTGGGCGACCGTGCCATACGCCCGCTGATTTTCTACGAGTATCGTGTCGGCGATGTCCGCTACTCGGACTCAAGTTCGCTTGGCGTGCCGCCGTTCGGGAATCGTCGGGTACGCCTGGGTGAGTCGGAGACACTTACCGCTGAATACAAGGCCGGCGACAGCGTAAAAGTCCACTACGATCCGAACTCGCCGGGCCATTCGACACTCTACGCCCGCGAGGATTGGGCTTCGTATCTCCGACTTACTCTCGGCGCGATTTTGTTCGGGGTCGGACTCTTTTTCTTAACGGCGTTCGGTCTGAATATCGGTCGTTCACGGTAAGGGTAAAAGCTTGCGGGTAGTGCCGCCGTCACGTATCAAATGGGCAGTTGCTTTGTTGATCGACTGATTCCGACATAGGGAGGAATCCTGATGAATGTCCTGTTCTATCTGATCGCAGCTCTGATTTGCTTCATCGCAGCATATCGATTCTATGGGCGGTTTTTGGAAAAGGCGCTTGGCGTGACGCCCAACCGACCGACCCCGGCCACCGAAATGCAGGATGGCCGCGACTATGTGCCAACCCGGCCGTCGGTACTTTTTGCCCATCACTATTCAACAATCGCCGGGGCCGGACCGATTGTCGGGCCGACGCTCGGTGTGCTCTTCGGTGTCGGTCCCGCCTGGCTCTGGGTGGTGTTCGGAGCGATCTTTTTCGGCGCGGTGCATGACTTCGTGTCGCTATATGCGTCGCTTCGGGAGCGCGGCTGCTCGATGGCAGAGATCGCGCGCAAAGCGATGGGGAATACCGGATTTGTGCTCTTCATATCGTTCACGGTCATTCTGATCGTATTGGTAACCGGCGCCTATCTGTCGCTCACCGCGATTTCGCTCACTTCACTTTACCCGTTGACTTCACTCGGGCTGGATCCGAGTCAAACACTCTTGCGCACTCATGAAGTGAACGGTCAGGCCAATGGTGTGATCGGGGGAATTGCTTCGATGTCGGTTATCGTGGTTACGCTTATTGCGCCGCTGCTAGGGTATTTTCTCCTGCGCCGCCACATGAGAACCTGGCTGGCCTATTTAGTTGCCGCCGGAGTGTGCGCTTTTTCGGTGTGGATCGGATTCTTGCAGCCGGTGACGATCGATCCAACATGGTGGAAGATCATTTTGGCGGTCTACACACTCATCGCATGTCAGCTTCCTGTCTCGTGGATCATTCAGCCGCGCGATTTCGTGAATGTACAGATTTTGTATGCCGGAATGGCGGCGATGGCGGTTGGCCTGATTGTCATGGGATTTCAGGGAGCTCAAGTTGTCTATCCGGTTTCAGCCGTTGCGGAGGGGAGTGCGAAGATCGGCCCGATCTGGCCGTTTTTGTTTATCACCATCGCATGCGGCGCAATTTCGGGATTCCATTGTCTGGTGTCGGGGGGGACTTCATCGAAACAGCTCGCCAAAGAACAGCAGGCAAAAGCAGTCGGATATGGCGGCATGCTGGTTGAGGGACTGCTGGCAGTTCTCGTGATTGTTACGATCGGATCGTCGCTGAGCTTTGGCGACTACATGCATATCGTCTGGCCGAGTGAAGGCGCCGGCAATCCGATTCTCGCCTTTGCGCTTGCGATGGGACATTTGCTCCATCAGACGTTCGGGTTGTCAGTCGCGTTCGGTGCGGTGATGGGGATATTGGTGGTCGAGGGATTTTTGATTACGACGCTCGATACCGCCGTGCGCTTGAACCGATATCTCTTGCAGGAACTCTGGAACACGCTGTTTGCCAATCCACCGAAGCTGGTCAAGAGCTTGTGGTTTAATTCGGCGCTGGCGGTCGGACTCATGCTTATTCTTGCCGTGAAAGATTCCTACAAAGCGATCTGGCCGCTCTTTGGATCGACCAATCAACTCCTTGCGGCACTGGCACTGATTGCGGTATCGGTCTGGCTGCATCGAGCGGGCCGAAAGTACTGGTTTACGATCATCCCGGCTCTGGCTATGATTGTCACCACCATTGTTGCGCTCTCGTACACGTTGGCCAACAACTACCTCCCCAATAAGAACTACCTGTTAGCGGCAACCGATATCGTGCTTCTGGCCCTGGCGATCGGGGTACTTTGGCTGTCGATTCGGGAGTATTTGGCCGCCCCCGCCAAAGCACAGCCGACACAGCCCTAAATTCTTTTGGCCCAATAAATAAAGCCGGACTTTGGTCGATAATTAGTCCAAAGCTCCGGCTTTATCTATGAAGCTGTTTTTGGACCGAAACAAGACCCTCTTGCCTCGGGTGGACGCAGTCTATGCCGCCACCCGGATCGTTATCTTTTTGGCGATTCTGGCGTATCTGGCAGTCGCGTATGCCTCCGGCGAAGAACACGTGACACTCGTCTATGCGTCGGTTGCCTATTGCGCGCAATTGGCCGTCTTTCTTTGGGCGCTCAAGGGAGGATTTGATCTTAAGCTCGCCTACCTGTCGGCCATTTGTTTCGATCTGGTCTTCATACCGCTGTTCATATTCTACTCCGGCGACGAGCGGTCGTCGATGTTTATCCCGTACTACCTGACCGCGGCGGTAGCGGCCTATGTGCTCACCATACCGGTTGCAACGATTGTCACCGTCATAATCACCGCTACTTACTCATGGTTCTGGTACGCGGCGATGCGCGGCGAAGACCTCTTCGGATTTATCATGCGGCTGGTCATGCTCTGGGTGATATTTGCCATCATAACCTATGTCTCCGATCACTTGCGCCGCTCCGAAACCCGGCTTGTCAAATTGTTCGATACGCTGAACCAGCGGACGGCGGAACTCGAAAAGTCGCAGGCGCAGCTTGAGATGATCTACGAAAACACGCGCACTATGGCCGGGATTCTCGACGCCGACGCGGTGGTGCGCGAAGTTCTGCGGATTATGAGCACGACGCTGGGGTATCAGCACTGCGGGCTGGTGTTCTTCCACAAGTCAGGTGAATCGTACTGGCGGGCACGGTACTCCGGCGGACATGCCAACTATCATCCCAAAGCGATTCCCAAGGAACGCAGCGATCTGATCAGAAAAGTTGCCGCGCTTCAAGAGCCGGTGCGGCACAAGGATATTGTCAGTCGTAATGACTATCTGGCCCTGTCGCCCACCGCTCGCTCGATCATTATCGTGCCGATGACCTCGCACGGTCACAGCCACGGTGTGCTGGTGGCCGAGGCCGAAGTGATCGACCGATTCAAAGAGCGCGATGTCCAGCAGTTGACCATTGTCGCACGCTCGGCGGCGATGGCGCTTGAAACGGCCGAACTGCACAAACAAACCGCCGAGTTGACCATTATCGATGAGCTGACCGAAACGTATAACTACCGGTACTTCGTGCAGAAACTGCAGGAAGAAAAGAAGCGCGCGCTGCGTTATAAATTGCCTTTGTCGATCATCATGGTTGATATTGACTGGTTCAAGAAGCTCAATGACTCGTACGGTCACGAGACCGGCAACAGCGTGCTTCGGGAACTGTCGCGGGTGATCAAGGGATGTATTCGCGACGTGGATATCTTCTGCCGCTACGGCGGCGAGGAGTTCATTGTCATTCTGCCGCAGACACCGCAGGCCGAGGCGGCGGTGCTCGGCGAACGAATCCGCGCGGCGGTGGAACAGACCATTATTGACCCGGGTGCAGCCGGAAAAGTCAAAGTAACGGTCTCGGTAGGCATAAGTTCCTATCCGGAAAACGGAAAATCACAGGAGGATCTGGTTTCGATCGCCGATCAGGCGCTGTATCGGGCCAAGGAATCCGGAAAGAATCTCGTATGTATCGCATAACGGGACAAGGCGCACACTACCTGTCCAAAGGGAGATGGAGATGGTAGATCACAAAGCAAAATCGGAAATCGGGCAATTCTTCATTGTGGGTTTCTCCGGCGCCGAGCCCCCCGCGCCGTTTCTTGAGTTCATTTCCGAAGATCAGATCGGCGGAGTAATACTCTTCGAAGAAAACTGTCCGTCGCATGAGAAAACCCGCGAAAATATCTCGCGCATTCGCCAGGCCTGTCGCTCCCGACAGGTATTGATCGCTATCGATCAGGAAGGCGGCCGGGTGAGCCGACTGCGCGGCGCGCCGGCCGAATTCAGATCGGCCAAAGAATACGGCGCCGAGCCAAACGGGCTGGAACACTTCAAAGAAGATTATCGCCGCTCGAC
>CAYVWS010000024.1:9942-20587 GCA_964455535.1 uncultured Ignavibacteriales bacterium
CTCGGTCCTTTCCTTGCCGGAATCGAAGCCGGCGCCGACTTAGTGATGACGACTCACGTCATCCTTGAATCGTGCGACCCGACGATTGTCACCGGATCTTCAAAAATCATCAATGAACTGCTGCGCGACCGGGCGTCGTTTGACGGTGCGGTTATCACCGATGATTTACTGATGCAGGGTGCGGCGGTGCTCGGCTCAGTCGGCGAGCGAACGGTCGCAGCATTTTTGGCCGGTCACGACATTCTGCTGTTTGGCCGTGACTACGAAGCCGCGATGGGCGCGTTCGACTATTTCGACGAGGCATGCCGTCGCGGAGAGATTTCCAATGACCAGATCGCCACTTCGCTCGGTCGCGTTTCGGGTATGAAATACAAGCTGGGTCGGACGCTCATCGGATAACCGGATGCTGGCCCAACCCTGCGACAGGAAGTCACTAGTTGTTCTTGGTCTGAACTCGGGGACATCGGCCGACGGCCTTGATTTGGCCGCGGTGGCAGTGCGACGTGATGGTTCGCGACTCACACCCACATTCCTCGCCGGATACGCAACTACTTACCCAGCAGAAATACGCAGTCTGATTCTCAAAGCGGCTGACTCGGAGAAATTGCCGGTTGCAGACATCGTCTATCTGGACAATCTTCTGGGTCAAGTCTACGGGCGAGCAGCAGCGGCGTTCATATCCAAATTGAAGCGAAAAAGGATTTCAGTTGATGCCGTCGCCTCGCATGGTCAGACAATTCGTCATTTGCCTAAGCCGGTGCGGCTGGCCGGTCGCGCCGTTCATGGCACACTCCAACTCGGTTCACTTGCTCAGATCGCGGCGGCCACCGGAAAAGTGACAGTCGGGGACTTTCGTCAGGGCGATGTTGCCGTCGGCGGCGAGGGCGCGCCGATTACCGTTGCGGCGATGCAGATTCTCTTCGGCACTCGATCGCAATCACGAGTGATCGTCAATGTCGGCGGCATGTCCAATTATTTCTATTTTCCGCCGATGAATCGTCGTGCTCACATACTCGCGGCCGATTGCGGACCGGGGAATGTGTTGTCGGACTTGCTTTGCCGCAAGTTGTATGGCAAACCCTACGACAGAAATGGGTCCTACGCTTCGAAAGGCAAAGCGTCAAAGCGGCTGCTGACGCTGCTTCTGTCGTCGCCGTACTTCTCGGGCAACAATCGCTCGACCGGTCGCGAAGAGTTCGGGGAAAAGATGGCGTCACGGATGATCCGCCTCGGTAAATCGATGCGATTGTCACCCGACGATCTGCTGGCGACGGCCGTTGAGCTGACTGCGACATGCATAGTCAGATCAATCGAGCCGCTTGATTCTGGATTGTCCGGCAATCGGCGCGGCATTCGGCGTCGCACCGCGACCGGTTTATATTTGACTGGGGGCGGATCGCACAACAGATTCTTATGTCGTCGGCTGTCGGAGATGATGCCCGGTCGAAACGTGACCACCGTGCGCGAACTTGGGATGGACCCCGATCTGGTGGAGGCGACGGCATTTGCGGTGATGGGCGCGGCGGCATGCTGGTCGTGGCCGTTGCCGACGCAGTTCGGCGGCAAACCGCAAAGACGTGTCCCGATTTCGGGCGCCATACATCAGCCACCGGTGAAGCAATAAGGTCAGGGAACGACGTGAACGAAGATACTCGCAACCGGATTCGACTTTCAATTCGCTACGCGGCGCTCGCGCTTTTCGGCGTGGTCAGTTTGGTACTTGTCTGGGCCTGTGCCGGCGTGCCCGACATCCGCGAGGAGGCCTCGGCCTCGATGATCCGGGTGCCGTTCATTCGTGTGCTGCTCTCGGAAACATCGAATACTGTCACAATTGGCGCCGACGCTTCGTATGCAATCGAATGTCTGGCCGGCGGCAAACAGCAGGTCTTCTATTCGGGCCGACCGACTTCGGTTGAACTCGATCGCGGTCGCCTGGTCACCCTCAACGACCGCCACGAGACCATAGTGAGCGACCTCGACGAAGTAAACATCATCCCGCGCGGCAATCAGAACCGACTTCGCTTCAACGGCAAGCGGTATCGCGGCATGGTGAAACTGGTACCATCCGGATCGACTGTAAAAGTAGTCAACGTCCTGTATGTCGAAGATTATCTGCGCGGAGTCGTGCCGCCGGAGATTGGCCCGCGCGTCGAAGGCGAACTGGAAGCCATCAAAGCACAGGCAGTTGCTGCTCGTACGTACACGATGGCGCACCTGAACCAGTACGGTGATGAACCGTTCGATATGAAATCCGGAGTTGTTGATCAGGTGTACGAAGGCGCTGACGCCGAAGTGGCGCTGGTTAACAGCGCCATAGAAGCTACGGTTGGGCGAGTGGCGGTCTATCACGACGAATTTATCACCGCGTATTACCATTCCACCTGCGGCGGTATGACCGATAACATCGAGGCGGTCTGGGACAAAAAGGAGCTGCCCTATTTGAAATCCGTAGCAGATGATTCCGCCTGTTCCTGGTCGAAATATTTCAACTGGACGGAAACGTATACCGAACCGCAATTGCGAGGCCGAATCGAGCAGTATCTTACTACCGAAAAGGGGAGAGAGATCCACATCGGCAAGATACAGGGTGTGACAGTCGATCAACGCACCGCCGGCGGCCGCGTGGCCAAGCTGGCTATCCGCACCGATGACGATGTCTACCGCTTCTACAAAGATCGCATTCGCTGGGTGCTCGGTAGAACATCGAGCCCCGATTTGATCCTGCCGTCGGATCGATTCACCGTCGAAGTCGACAACGGCGGCGGCGGCAATATTGAACGCATCCGGGTGCTGGGCGCAGGGTACGGCCACGGCGTCGGGATGTGCCAGTGCGGCGCCATCGGCTTGTCGCGCCAGGGCTGGACATTCGACAGAATCCTGAAACGGTATTACACCGGCATCGACATTAAACAGTTGTACTAAGCAAAATGAAATTGTGTCGCCAGATCATTTGTCTGTCAGTGCTCCTGTGCGCTGTCGCTGTTGGGACTTCTCACTCGCAGGACACCAAATTCGCGCTGGGCGGATCGGGCGGCGTTGCGATTCACTATGGCGGCGATTTCTTTTCCTTTAAGTCGTCCGCGATCTACGGCGGTCAATTTCGATTTCATCCCGGCGGTAATTGGTTTGTCGAATTCGGGTACGACCATTTCAAGCTAGCCAACGACGAGTCAAAGTTGCTCGCCGACAGTATCGAGGCATTCCGGAACAACGACACGCTTGAATTTGCCGCAAGTCGCTACGGCCTGTCTCTCGGTCGATACCTATTTCCCAAATACAAGAAGATCAATATCGGCCTCGCTCTCGACGCAGCGATCCTCGACTGGAAGATTTTGGAACCCAGAGGGGACAGCGTCGTAAGCGTGAAAGGCCCCAATCAGCAGCCCGCCAAATTGTCCGCCTCAGAATTGACTATCGGCGGAAGCGGCTCGCTCAGTTGGCTGGCGACCAAGAGTGTGAGTTTGAATCTCTTTGGGCGGTACGAATATCTGACCGGCGCAGGGGCTGAATTCGAATCGAAAGTAAGTTCCTCGCGCGACCGCTGGCTGTTTTCTGCCGGCGCCGGGATAAAGATTCACTTCGGGAAACCATCCAATAGATCCAACTGGCCGTCGGACGCCTCATGGTCGACCGCCGGAAAGGAATCCGAACTCAAGCGACGCTTATCTCAAGGCAAAGGCACAATCGCCGGCGACGCCGACCGCGACGGTGTGCCCGATCAAAACGATGACTGCCCCGGCACGTCGCCCGAAGCGGCCGGCATGGTTGATATCCACGGCTGTCCGGTCGATGCCGATTTCGACGCCGTCCCGGATTTCCGCGATTCCTGCCGCAATACTCCTACCGGGGCGATGGTTGATGAAAACGGTTGTCAGGTCGACTCCGACGGCGACGGTGTTCCTGATGGTCTGGACGACTGCCCCGATTCGCCGGCTGGTGTGCCGATTGATCGGTTCGGGTGCATCGACCTTTCGATGTTCTCAAAACCGATCGTGCTCAACATCGACTATCTCCCGGGGTCATTCGAAATCGATGTCAAGACAAAGGATCGCTTGAAAAAGATCTCCGGAGTGCTTTTGTTAGTGCCGGAAGTGAAGATGGAAATCGTCGGGTACACCGACAACATCGGTCTGCCCGAGGCCAACCAGAAGCTGTCGGAAAAACGCGCCAACCGGGTGCGCGACTATCTGATCGCCATGGGTGTGCCGGCCGAACGGATGAAAGCAAGCGGACGCGGCGAGGAGAATCAAATTGCCTCGAATCAAACGTCCGAAGGACGAAATAAAAACCGTCGGATCGAAATAACGTTTTACCGCTGATAACACTATGGACGAAGAGCAATTCAAATACGAGCCGTTCAATCGCCGTCACACGCAGGAATATGCGGTGGTCATACTCCTTCCGGCCGATCTGGATGCCCTCGTCGCGCCGCACCGGGAACGATACGATCCCACCTATCACAAGATCGGCGCGCATATCAGTCTGGTCTTTCCGTTTTCAACCCAGCTGACACTTGACGAATTGACCGCCAAGATCGCTCCGGAGTTTTCGAAGATCGCACCGCTCAGAGTCCGGCTTTCTTCAATCGCCGATTTCTACCCGCAGTTTCCGGTCATCTATTGGCAGGTGAAAAACGATCCGGCATTCAACACGATTTACAAGTTGCTCCATGCCCGGCTTGATCTGCCGCTTCTGCACAAACAGTATGTGCCGCATGTCACGGTCGCTCGCGAAATCTCGGCGCATCGCGTTCTGCTCGTGAAAGAACGCATTGTACCGTATCTGCCCGATGAAGAATTCGAGGCCCGCGCCGCTGATCTGGTGTCAATGGTGTCCGGTCACTGGGTATCGGTGCGCACCTTTCCGCTTTCGGGAATCTGAGAAATAGCAAAAAAAAGCGGCCCAATCGGGCCGCTTCTTTCAAATCAACTCAATCTGCTTACTTGCCAGCTTCGGCTTTCTTCGGATGGACTTGCCCTTTCATCTTCTCGAAATCGAATTCCTTGAAGTTCGGGTTGCCTTCCTTGGTGTGGCACTTGGTGCAGACTTCGGCAGTCGGCATTACTAAGCCGGCTTCCATCGCGAGCTTCATACCGGCAGCTTTGTCGGCGAATTTCGCTTTGCTCATAATAGTCGGCTTCTTGTATTCCGATCCGGCGCCGTGGCAGGCTTCGCACTGCACGCCATTGAGGGCGACGTTTTCAGCGGTCGTGCCGGTCATGTGGCACTTCACGCACTCCGGCTTCTTCTGCTCTTCGGGCTTCAAAGCATCAAACGCCTTGGCGTGCTTGGTTTCCATCCAGGATGCATAATTGTCCTTGTGGCACATCTTGCACTTTTCGGCTCCGACATAAGTGAATTTCGCCTTGTCCTGAGCCATGACGCCGCCAACGATCAACGCGATGACCACTGCCAGCACCATTCCATAAATCCAAAGTCTCTTCATGCAGTTCCTCCTATCGGACTCTTGCTCTTTATACCGAACGAAATTTGCTTAGTTCCTCATCCAAAAAGAAAATAGCATAAACTGTCCAGTCTTTGCTGTCAAGTGCTTTCCCTGTCGCGGGTTGCAAAGTGGGGGATGTGAAAATGCGTACAATTTGGTATTGATAAATGGTCCCTCAAGAGCTCGTTTGACGACTTCGCATTGCGTCCTATTGGGTCACGAACTCTTTGCTTTGGGTGGTCGGGAATGCTCAGATTTCGGGTGGAAAAAGATGCACTTTTGTTCAACCATTGAAAGTAGTTAGATAGGCCGATCTGAATGGCCGTTTGAGGTCCTCTGATTGGGTTGTAACTCTGTGTCGGCGCAGAAGTTGCATGAGGAATTATTACCTTGCAATTGCCTCCAAAAAGCCCTACGTTGAACTCGGTATATATGAATATTCTTATTGTGACCCAGCACTTTCCGCCGGAACGTGGGGCCGTAAGGCGGCTTTTTGAATTTGCCCGCATCTTCGTCGCGCAAGGTCACAAGGTGTCAATCCTGACATCAATGCCGAACTATCCCGACGGCATCGTCCCCGAAAAATACCGCGGCCATTTCAGCTACATAGAAGAGATGGACGGCGTCAAAGTCTACCGCAGTTGGGTATTGCCGGCCTCGAATCGCAATCCCGGCAAACGAATGATCGGATTTGTCACATTCCTGATCACCGGATTGATCAATTCGTTTCGTGTCGCCGAAAAACCGGATATCGTGCTGGCCTCGACACCGCCGCCGGTCACGCCGATCATGGGGTGGCTTCTGGCGAAATTCCGCCGCGCCAAATTTGTCATCGAAGTGCGCGATCTCCAGCCGGAATCGAGCGAAGATTTCGGCAATCTGAAGAAATCGATCTTTACTCGCACACTGAAAAAAGTCATGCACTGGTCGTATCGCCGCGCCGATCACCTTGTCGCGGTCACCGAAGGCATCGCGAGCGGTCTTACCAACATCGGCATTCCCGCCGATCGTATCTCGACCATCAAATCGGGATTTTCAGTCGAGTTTTCGACTTCGGATACCAACGGCATTCGCCGCAAATTCGGGTGGGAAGGCAAGTACATCATCCTGCGCGCCGGCACGCTCGGGTGGGCGCACTCGCTTGAGACAATCATCGAGGCGGCGCGGCGTTTCGCGCAGAATCCCGATGTGCTGTTTGTCTTTGTCGGTGACGGCGAAAAGCGCAGTCAGCTTGAAAGCATGGTGCGCGACTACGGACTGAAAAATGTGCTGTTCGTCGGCAGCCAGCCGCTTGAGACGATTCCCTATTTTCTCAAAACGAGCGACATTCTCGTGGAGAGTATCCGTGAGGTTCCGATCACGCGCGGTACGTTCCCTGCTAAGCTTTTTGAGTATATGGCGTCCGGTCGTCCGATCGTGTATGGCTCGCACGACAGCGAGGCCCTGCGCGAACTTGAAAAAGCCGGCGGAGCGCTGGCTTTCCGCACCGATGATCCCGAGCGGCTGTACAGTCATATTGAACAATTGCGCACCAATCCCCGCATGGGTGAGGAATTAGGCAGAAAGTATCAGGAGCACGCTCTTAAGTATCATCCCCGCGAGCGCTGGGCGCGCGAGTATCTCGACGTACTGACAGGCAAAGTCAAATCCGACGCCTGAAACTACCGGGCGTAAGTCCCGGACAATCTCGAGCAATTCTATGAAAAGTGTTACAGAACATCCAAGCATGCCCTCAGGCATTACCATGCACGACTTGCCGGGGCTTTTGATCGGCGCCGACACCGTTGTGCCGACCCTGCACGGCACACGGCGGTACATCAACTTCGACAACGCGGCCTCGACTCCGACATTCAAGCCGATCGCCGAGTCAGTGACAGCGTTCTTGCGATGGTACTCGAACGTCCATCGCGGCACCGGATTCAAATCTCAGCTGTCGAGCTGGGCCTACGAAGAAGCGCGGGATATAGTCGCCGAATTTGTCGGCGCGAATCTTCGCAAGCAGGTTGTGATCTTCACCAAGAACACCACCGAAGCGATCAACAAGCTGGCTAACCGCCTTCGGCTGACAAAGAACGACGTGATTCTCACCACGCTCATGGAACATCACTCCAACGAACTGCCATGGCGGCGCGTGGCTCATGTCGAACACATCGGCCTGAACGATGACGGCACAATTTCGCGCGAAGATTTCCAGGCCAAGCTCCAGAAGTACGGTCAGCGGATCAAATTAGTAGCGGTGACCGGCGCGTCAAACGTAACCGGATATATCAACGACCTCGACTATTTCGCCGCCGAGACACACAAGATCGGCGCACGGATCATGGTCGACGGCGCGCAGCTTATCCCGCATCGCCCGGTCAACATGAAAGCCAACGACCCGACCCACATGCTCGACTTTCTGGTTTTCTCGGCGCACAAAATGTACGCGCCGTTTGGTGTCGGTGTGCTCGTGGCAGACAAGCGGACATTTGAAGTCGGCGAGCCGGACACAGTCGGCGGAGGCGTAGTTGATATCGTGAATCTCGAAGAAGCGTACTGGACTGATCTGCCGGAAAAAGAAGAAGCCGGCACGCCGGATATTATCGGTGTGGTGGCGCTGGGCAAAGCCGTCAAGATGTTCCAGTCGCTTGGCTGGGAGTCAATCATCGCTCACGAAGCCGAGTTGACCGCCTATGCCCTTGAGCAACTGGGCAAGATTCCGAAAGTCACACTCTACGGCGACACCGATCCGAAATCGGCGCGCAACCGACTGGGCGTAATCTCGTTCAATGTCGAACCCCTTCCTCACGCGCTGGTCGCGGCGATATTGAGCTATGAAGGCGCTATCGGCGTGCGCTCCGGATGTTTCTGCGCGCACGTGTACGTGAAAACCCTCACGCACACCTCCGATGAAACCGCGCGTCAGATCGAAAAAGATATTTTAGCACGCAATCGCACCAATATCCCCGGCGCAGTGCGCGCCTCGTTTGGCCTCTATAATACGCGCGAAGAAGTCGATCAGTTGATTTCGATGGTGCGCAAGATCGCGGCCGGCGATTACTCCAAAGATTACGAAATCGACCGCGAGAAAGGCGAATACGCCCCGCGGGATTTTCGTCTGCGCTTTGACGAGTATTTCAAGTTCTGACTTGTAGGTCGGGACCCTTGCGGTCCCGACGCTTTCTCATTGATCAACCCCTCACCTGTCACTTCGTGACATCCTCTCCCAGAGGGAGAGGAATTCGATTCTACTGTTTCCTCTGAGTCGGCGCGGCGCCGTTAGATTGTGGGGTAGAATGTGGTTTGCGAGTCCTTCTCCCTTTGGGAGAAGGTGCCCGAAGGGCGGATGAGGGAATTGAGTGTAACTTGCCCTCGCATACCAAAATCAAAACCGGCCCGATCATCGGGCCGGTTTTTGTTGTCGTACTGGGAATCGAATTGGGATTTTTTACGCGACACGTCCGTGGGCGTGACGTTCCGCCAGCGACCGGTGCTTGCTGGTCGCCACGATAAACGAGTTGGCCTCAGGATTCTGGTGGCTCTCCGGCAACTGGGTGAGGCCGGACTGACGGAGCCGCGAGACTTCCTGTTCGATGTCATTCGGGCGGACATGGTACGCCTGATAGAACGTGCCATTACGATTGATTCGAACTAATGCCATAACTCCTCCAAGATTAAGTGACGCTATATAGAGCAAGGTCCGTACCAAGCTGTGGACAAGTAGCGAGAAATGATCTAACGCGTTGATATGTCAATTCTTACAACAAATCAGGAAGCGGCAAGTCCCGTTTGGAAATCACGAGATTTTGATTTCGAGGACAAAGAGTATGCAGGGGGATGCAGAAGTACGAACTGCTCGAAAGAGCCCGGAATGGAGCTGTGTGATGGACGGAATAGGTCCTCAACCGGGTTCCAAATCAAGGGGTCTCGGATTATGATTTCGGACTCGTTCGGTCCAACATATTCTGAAGGTGCGGCGTATCATTGAAAAAACAACTGTCAAAAGAAGGAACAAAAAGATGCCCGTAAATCCAATTCCCGACGGATACCATACTGTCACGCCATATTTGGTAGTGACCAATGTCAGGCGGTTGATGGAATTTCTGACAAGCGCTTTCGACGCCACCCTTACTTTTGAATCAGTCAAACCCGACGGTCGTATCGGGCACGCAGAGATGAAGATTGGCGACTCGCCGATCATGATGGCGGAAGCGACCGACCAACACAAACACGCACCGGCAACATTCTACATGTATGTCAGCGATGTCGACACCGCATACAGCAAAGCAGTCGCGGCCGGTGGTGAATCGATCTCAGAGCCGACAACCCAATTTTATGGCGATCGACATGGCGGTGTCAAAGACCCGACCGGGAATTTCTGGTGGGTGGCGACGCATGTTGAAGATGTGGCGCCTGAAGAACTACAGCGCCGCATGAAAGAACATTCGGCCAAGTCATAAGGAAAAGCAGGTGATCAACTCACCTGCGTCATTTTGCGTAACCCGACGCCGCGAAGCGCCGATATCCAAACAACGGTTTGCCTACCCCATAAACGGATATTTGTAATCTGTCGGGGGGACGAAGTTCTCTTTGATCGAGCGGGGCGAGGTCCAGCGCAGCATATTTTGAATTCCGCCCGCTTTGTCATTCGTGCCTGAGGCGCGGCCGCCGCCAAACGGCTGCTGCCCCACCACGGCGCCGGTCGGCTTGTCGTTGATGTAGAAATTCCCCGCCGCGTTGCGCAGTGTCCGCTCAGCCAGTGCAATCGCCGAGCGATCAGTTGCAAAGATTGCGCCGGTTAGCGCGTACGGCGAAGTTGCGTCGCAGAGGTGAAGGGTCTTGGCGAACTCGGCGTCGTCGTAGACATAAATTGTCATCACCGGGCCAAAGATTTCTTCTTCCATCGTTTTGAATCGCGGATTGGTTGTTTCTACGATTGTCGGCTTGATGAAGAATCCGTTGGTCGAATCATACTCGCCGCCGCAGATGATCTTGGCGTCGGTCGCCTTCTTCGCGAAATCGATATACTCGGTGATTGTCTTGTAGGCCGATTCGTCGATCACGGCATTGATGAAATTGCCGAAATCTTCCGGGTCGCCCATTTTCATATCGTTCACTTGTTTCAATACGATCTCTTTCACCGCCGGCCAGATCGATTTCGGAACATAAGCGCGCGAGGCCGCCGAACATTTTTGTCCCTGATATTCAAAGGCGCCGCGC
>CAYVWS010000024.1:20687-22923 GCA_964455535.1 uncultured Ignavibacteriales bacterium
CTCGAAGCCGGTTTCCAAACCGCGACATTGCCGAGCATCGCCGGCGCGGTAGGAAGGTTGCCGTTAATCGAAACAAAGTTGAACGGCGTCACACAGAAGACAAACCCTTCGAGCGGACGGTGGTCGGTGCGATTCCAGGTCAGCGACGGTGAGTCGGGCTGAACCTGATAAATCTGCTGCATGTAGTACGCGTTGAATCGCCAGAAATCGACCAGTTCACAGACGGCGTCGATTTCCGCTTGAAATGGATTCTTGCTATGGGCGAGCATGGTGGCGGCATTCACAATATAGCGATACGGTCCGGCGAGCAGATCGGCGGCTTTCAAGAAGATCGCCGCACGGTGTTCCCAGGGCATCGCGGCCCACCCGGCCTGGGCTTCGATTGCGGTCTCAACCGCCTGTTTGATTTCGTTCGGCCCGGCCTGGTAGTAGTGGCCAAGGACAAGCTTGTGGTTGTGCGGCGCGCGCATTTCGATCTTTTGGTCGGTGCGGATTTCTTTGCCGCCGATATAGAGCGGGACTTCGATCTTCTGTGACTTGAGTTCGGCGATCGCTTTTTGCAGCGCCGCGCGTTCAGGCGAACCGGGAGCGTAATTTAGGACCGGTTCGTTTTTCGGTGTCGGGACGTGAAAGATACCCATGTATGCCTCCGGACGCAGTGCGTCACGATTGTTCAATTTCACCGCCGTGGTCGGAGGGCAATCTTCCGCCCCCAACACTGGCGGGGAAACATGATACATGGATTAACAGGTCGGGGCAAGTGCGGGGAAATCGTGACGGAAAGTCTTCGGAAACCTCGATACGAATGAGTCAAAATCATGCGCCAACCCCAGAATCAATTTGTGCTCTGAATACGAAGCGGCGAAGCCCAAAACCGGCGATGCCGGGCGAAGCGCGGATGTGACATTGTCACTGACCCCAACGGGATTCGAACCCGTGTTACTGCCGTGAAAGGGCGGTGTCCTAGGCCTCTAGACGATGGGGTCATCTCATAGATCGAATCCGGACGGCCAAGTATAGGGATTTTGAGCGGGGTGTCAAGGCGAGATGATTGGGGAGTTTGTCCCCTGAGTCGTTACGCTGGCCTGGCTGTGGCCGGCATTTGCAGTGAACGGCGGAATCCTGCAGTGGGTAAAGCGAACCATTTCGACCGAACCGCCGTCACTACACATGACGTCCAAGAAGGTCGAAGCCCCTCGGCCAGACCTTTTTGTAGCAGGCATTTGCGCCGACAATGCCCAACGCGAAGTAGTGAACTGGTCGTTGCTCGGCGCCGCAAACTTTTACCGACCGAAGGAGGTGAAATCATGACGTACGAACTGAAACTCGAGATTCTCGAGGCAAGAATTGCTCCCGTCAGCGTTCGGATCGATCCCAACGGCTGAGGGCACCCGGGTTGCCTATTTCCAATGTCCAACGCAACCGGAATTCGTAACGGCGGGTACTTTCCCGCCGTTTCTCTTTGTCGAATGGGGGGCAATCCGCACGCGTCGTTTCACTTTCCCGAACAAACCACAAGAAAATTCGCTATGAAGTGCACATTCCAATGAGCTCATCATTAACCTCGACATAGATAATTGGAGACCTCCACCAAATCCGCACGTGCTGCGGGGTCGCCAAATACATGGACTTCGCGAAAATTGTGGATTGCTATCTCTAACGCACTGTGTGACGGTTAGTTTGAATTTTTTCAACTTACGCTTGACATACAATTGCCGCTGCGAGAAATTGGTCATGCGTCGTGCCATCCCAGCCTTTGGTGCGACGTCTGGCCGGAGAAACTCGAGGGAAGTACCCGCCGCAAGGTAGGTGCGCAGGGATGCGCTCCGGCTGGTTAGAGTCGGCTCGTCGATCACGCAATCGCGGTCATCTTCGTTCTTCCAAAAAAGACTCTTCGTAAGTCAGCTTCTTTGGGAGACTGACCCTTCGCTTGTCGTTCTAAGGACGTCTGGGTCGCAAGGACCCTGAGCTACCGAGAGATATGCTACCCGCGGTTCCTGAATTGAACTCGACACACCATTGTCGAGATCAGTCGCCTTCAAACGTCAACCTGCAAAAGACACTCACAAGGAGACGTTATGTTCAAGTTTCTGGGCAATTGCATACTCGCGGCTGTGATTCTGACTTTCGCATCAGTCGGGGCTCGCGAAATTGATTCAACCCAAGTCCGCCAGGCCAAAGAGACCTTCGAGCGGATCAAGAAATGGGAGGGGCTCTGGGTAGGCCAAAGCACCAA
>CAYVWS010000025.1:0-22845 GCA_964455535.1 uncultured Ignavibacteriales bacterium
CAATGTGCTCTCTGAAAATGGAAGATTAAAGGCAACTTCGGGTGGTACGGGCACGTTTCTTCCGTCTGGATACCTGATTGATTTGACCACATGCGGCCGATATACGACGCCGTGATTGGCCATGCCGCAGTAAAACTGCGCGATCTGGAGCGGCGTTTCCAGAATTTCTCCCTGCCCGATCGAGTTGTTCAACACCAGCGCTTTGGTCCAGCCGTTCTTGCCGTACCTGTTGTTGTAATACTTGGTACTCGGGTTTAACCCCGCGGCCTCGCCGGGCAGATCGATTCCGGTAACTTTTCCAAAACCGCACAGGTCCATGTATTGATTGATGCGGTCGATCCCGAGCCGCAAGCCGAGCTGGTACATGTAGACGTCGCACGACATCTCGATACCATGCACCGCCGTCGTCGCGCCATGCCCGTTTTTGTCCCAGCATCGAAAGAAGCGGGTGCCGAACTGATAACCGCCATAGCACGGTTTGAAGGTCGTCTGTAAATCAATCTCGTGTTCTTCGAGTCCGGCGCCGACAGTAAGCAATTTTGCCGTCGAACCCGGCGGATAGAGGCCGTTGAGCACCCGATTCAAGAGCGGCTTGGCGGGATTGGTCGTGACCGAAGTCCACAGACTTTCCGACACGACTCCGGAAAAGGCGTTGGCGTCAAACCCCGGATACGATGTCAGCGCCAGCACTTCGCCGGTGCGCGGATCAATCGCGACAATCGCGCCGCAGCAAAAACTGTCAAGCGTTTGGGTCGCCAGAGTCTGCAAATCAAGATCGATTCCCAGATGCAGGTCGGCGCCTGCCACCGCTTCGATGCGCGGCTTACCGGCGTACGGTCCCAGCACCTGGCCGGAGGCGAAAACTTCAAGGTACGCCGTGCCTTCTTTTCCGCGGAGGATTTCGTCGTATTGCTTCTCCAGTCCTTTTTTGCCGACTAAACTCCCGAGGCGATACAACTCCGGGTCGACCTTCCCCATTTCGTCTTCAGAAAGTTCGCCGACATATCCGGTGAAGGCCTCCGATCCCGGCGGCGCAACATAGAGTCGTACCCGGTCGAGCTGATAGCTGACACCCGGGAATTCGCCGGTGCGCTCTTCGATCACTGCGATTTTGTCAAAGGGAACATCCCGCATGATCGGCGCCGGTTGATACCGGGTAATCATGTTCTTGCGCATGTTCTTGCGGATTTGCAGCGTGTCCATCCCGATAACCGGCGCCAGATTGGCCAGCGTCACGCCTTTTTTCTCTTCGGCCGGTACGACCGACAGCGTGTACGACGGCCGGTTGGTCACGATCTGCTTGCCGTCGCGGTCGAACATAATGCCGCGGGGCGGGACAATGGGCACAACCCGCAGACGGTTGCTCTCAGAGAGCGCCGACATCTCGCCGTATTGAAAAATCTGAAGCTTGATAAGACCGATCACTACCACAGCGATGATGACAGCTACCGCTGAAAGCGCGAGAGAATAACGATTGCCGATGGGAAGCTGGCGGTCTGTCATTTCTTCAGAATATCGACTTGACCTTGGCCGGAGTTAAGATGCCGTGCTTGATACTGAAGAAAATAAAGGCAAGAATTGTCGTGTAGACGGCGCCGGTCAGTCCGGCCGACCACCACAGGTGCCCGACGGCCTCCGGCTGGATGACAGCATAGATAGCAACATTGTGCAGCCAAACGCCCACAAACGTGATGAGCAGGCGGGCTTTCTGGGAGTCCAGATTGAGTCGTTCTTTCATGTGATAGGCGAGCACACCCAGGGCGGCGCCGAAAAGCGCCTGCCACCCCATCGTTTGGGGAAGCACGGCCCCGGAAACGAGCCCGGCAAAAAAGCCGAACCAAAGCGAGGCCAGTTCGCCCTTGTAGAGCGCCACAGCCAGAATGATGAAAGCCGTCAGATTGATCTGCGCCGAGTAGATCGTGGTCAACTCGCCGGTGATCACCGTATGCAGCGCGATCAGGATCAGGTAGAGCAGGTAGGGCAGAATCTGCATCATCACTCCGACTTGATCACGAACACTTCTTCAAGGGCGTTGAAATTGACCATCGGTTCAATCGTCACCTGACAGAACGGAATATCTACAGGTCGTTCGATCGTGACCACTCTTCCCACCATCAAACCGGCCGGGTAAACTCCGCCGAGGCCCGAGGAGACGACCGTGTCACCCTCTGAAATCGAGCCGGCCGTCGGGAAATTGTCCATCATGAATCCCGTCGCCGGATTGTACCGCACAATTCCCATCTCACGGCTCTGCGACAAACGCACCGCCACCCGGTTGGCCGGGTCGCTTAAGAACTGCGCCGTCGCAGTGTGTGAGTCAACACTGACCACCCGACCGATCAGGCCGTATTGATTGATAATCGGGAGATTGGCGGTAATGCCGTCGGAGGCGCCGCGATTAAGCGTGGCGCCAGCGGGGAAACGCGTCCCTGCGATTGCTATGACCCGCGCAGGAATGATTTTGTAACTGGTTGGCGACTGAAACTGGATAATCTCGCGCAGGCGTTCATTCTCACGGCGGATTTCGTCGAAATCCGAGAGCCGTAACGACGCTTCCACTAATTTACGGGTGAGGCGTTCGTTTTCATCGCGAACGCCGACGAAGTCGGACACCGCGGCGCGAAGCTTGAAGAAGGGATAGTAGACCGAGCCGATGATTGACTGGCTGACGATGCTTTCAATGCCGAGCGAGTGCAGAATCAACAGAACCGAAAGGGCAGCCACTACCGCCAAGTGAAGATTGCGCCAGTACCTGGCGAATACGCTGGTCATCCATGACATAGTGCGGCGACGATCCTTGTCGCTCCTATCGGTTGGTTAGGTAAGACTGTCCATCAGCGCCAGAACATCTCCCGGCGAACTTGCTTTTTTCAGTTTGGCCCGGTTGTCCTCAGAACGCATCATGAACGACAAACTCGACATCACATTCAGGTGCGCACCGACCGCGTCTTCCGGGGCCGCGATCAGGAAAAACAGATTAACCGGCTGGTGATCCATCGCTTCAAAGTCGATTCCCTTGTCAGACCGACCAAACGCAATCACAATTCCCTTCGCCGCGCCGGTCTTGGCATGCGGGAAAGCGACGCCGTATCCGACGCCGGTTGTGACCAGCTCTTCGCGGGCCAGGATATCTTCAAGCAGTTCCTTGCGGTCGCGGATCATATTTGACCGGCCAGCCAGTTCCACCAGCTCTTCCATCGCTTCTCGCTTGGTCTTCGCCTTGAGGTCGAAGGTGACTAAGCTCTCATCGCAAAACTTGGACAATTTCATTGGTAGTACCTTTACTTCAGCGGTATCGCCTCGTCGCTTAGCAGCACCGGGACATCCTCGGTCACCGGATAGGCCAATTGGCACGCGGCACAAACGAGTCGACTCTTTTCTATCTCATATTCAAGTCTGCCATGACAAGCAGGGCAGACAAGTATGTTCAACAATTGCGGGGACAAGGCCATACTGTTCTCTTAATCAAATCTCCAGATACTGCCCCATTTTGCGGTATTTCTCAAGGCGGCGGCGGAGCAGTTCATCTTTTGAGAGCGCCAACAATTCGGTGAGCGCCTGCTGAATTTCTCCCTTGAGAATAGTCGCCGCGCCGACATGATCGTTGTGCGCCCCTGCGGCCGGCTCTTCGATTACTTTGTCAACGATGCCGAGATTCAGCAAATCTTCGGCGACGGGCTTGAGGGCTTCGGCGGCCTCGGGGGCCTTCGCCGCATCGCGCCACAAGATCGCGGCGCATCCTTCGGGAGAGATCACCGAATACCACGAATGCTGGAGCATGAACACTTTGTCGCCAATGCCTATTCCGAGCGCGCCGCCCGAAGCGCCCTCGCCGATAATGACGACGACCACCGGCACAGTCAGGCGGAACATCTCTTCAATGTTTTTCGCTATGGCCTCGGCCTGTCCGCGCTCTTCGGCGCCGATACCCGGAAAGGCGCCGGGCGTATCGATCAGAACCACAATCGGCACATTGAATTTCTGAGCAAGAAAGAAAAGACGGCGCGCTTTGCGATACCCTTCCGGATGGGCCATGCCGAAATTGCGGTAGAGCTTCTGCTTGGTGTCGCGTCCCTTCTGCTGCCCGATCATCATCACCGGCTGACCGTCGATCCGCGCCCAGCCGCCGACCATCGCTTTGTCGTCGGCAAAGCCACGGTCACCGTGGAGTTCAATAAACTCAGTAGTCATGTGGGTGATGTAGTCGAGCGTGTACGGACGCCGCGGATGGCGCGAAATCTGTACCCGCTGCCAGCGATCGAGATTCGAATAAATCTCTTCGCGGAGGCGTTCGAGTTTTTGCTGCAGGGAGGCGATCTCGGAAGACAGCTCGATATTGCCGGCGCTGAAATCCTTCATGTCGGAGATCTTCTTCTCCAACTCGGCAATCGGCTTTTCAAATTCCAGATATGATCCGTCGGCCATACTGTGACTTTAACTCCAAGGCAAAACACACCGCTAAGCCCTGGGCTCTTCCTTTCTCACCCGTGGCAGATTAGCCGTTAAGATAAGAAATGCGGCGAAAATTACAACCATAAAAACCCCCAGCAATATTGACACTAACACGCGATCCCACAAAAACATAGCCATTGTCGTCGCGCCGAAAACCAGCGACAAGCCCCAAAAGACCCAGACGACTTTCCGGGGCGACAGACCTGCCAGTGAAAGATAGTGAAACAGGTGACGCCGGTCGGCGGTCATCACACCCTTCCCTGTGGCAACACGTCGGGCGATTGAGACTGCCGTTTCGATAATCGGCACACCGAGCGTCAGAAGCGGCAGATACAGCGCGGCTGCTGTGTAGGATTTGAACGGAACGAGCAACGACACGACCGCAAAATAGTAGCCGAGTTGGAGCGACCCCGAGTCACCCAAAAATATCTTGGCCGGATACCGGTTATACACCAAGAATAGGAGGAGAAATCCGGCCAGTGTGCCGCCTACTGCCACTACCGCCGCCGAGTGATAGATCACTCCCAGCCCGGCCAGTGTCGCTGCGGCAATCAGAGATACTCCAGCAGCGAGTCCGTCGAGGCCGTCGATGAGATTGATCGCATTGCTAAGGCCGATTACCCAGAGAATTGTAATCAGCCACGACCAGGGCCCCAGCGAGAACTTCCCGAGAAAAGGCACGAATATCGGATCGACCGTTAGTCCTCCAGCAATCAAGAGCGCTCCGGCAATTGCCTGGGCTAGAAGTTTTACGACCGCGCGAAGCGGATGAATGTCGTCAATGAATCCAACCGCGAAAATGACGGTCGCGCCGGCGAGCATCCACAGAAGCAACGACAGATCGCCGATAGTTGAAAGCCCTGAGGCCAGTTGTTCGATCAGCACCGTCAGCCAGAAGACGACATACAGCGCGAGGCCGCCCAGATAGGTCACCGGTTCTTTGTGGCGTTTGTGCCGACCCGGACGATCAAGAAATCCGAATCGTTCTCCGGCTACAATGGCAAGCGGCACAACCACCGCCGACAAACCGATCGCGATCAGCAGGTGGACCAAAAGCAAGCGGCTCACTTGTCACTCCCCGACTCGAATCCTGAGAGTATGACTGAGATCAGAAAATGCAGCAGCAGGAGCGGTGGCAGCAGAAATACCGAAAATCCATTAGGATAGTGCTTCAGAAAGTATTTCCACACGGAAACATGGTGGTAGTACTTACGAACGACACTCCCTGCCCTACTGCCTTTCCCCCATTCGTGAATCGCGCCAGCTTCGGGTACAAACAAATTGCAAAACCCACTTTGTCCAAGGCGGCAGCATAGATCGGTGTCTTCCATATACAGAAAGAATCGTTCATCAAATCCTTTGAACGATAAGAACAAATCTCGGCGAATGAGCGCCACTGTTCCGGCTACTGCCGGAACTGCGATGGTCTGTTGTGAATCTCCGAGTGTATACGATGTCTGGCTCCGCCCACCGTGCGCAAACAGCTTTGTAAATATTGAGCCGCGCGAGAAGATCATATTGCCGACGGTCGGAAGATGTCGGCAACTGGCCTGAAACCGGCCGTCGGGAAAACGCAGTCGCGGCACGACAAATCCGGCTTTGGGTGAATTGACGAGCGTTTTCATCAGTCGCGTGATACAATCAGGATCGAGCCGGGCATCGGGATTCAAGAACAGCAGATTGGCCCCCGGGGCCCTGTCAGCTCCGCGATTACACGCGGCGGCGAAGCCGATGTTCTTCTCATTTTCGATCACTAGTGCTTCCGGGGCGGTCTGTCGCAGCGACTCGATGGTCCCGTCGGTCGATCCGTTATCGACAACAATTAGTTGATACGGTTTCGCAACCGCCGAAACTTTCAGCGCTTCGATAGATGCAGAAATCGTATCAACAGAATTGTAGGTAACGATAATGACAGAAATGTCGAAAGCGTGATTCGACACGGGGCGTGGGCTATTTCAGACGGCCGAAGATCGAGCGGAGACGCAGTGACCAGACCATCCAGATAGCTTCCCGCATGATCCGCTTGGACATCTTCGATGAACCGGCGCGGCGTTCATAGAAGACAATCGGAATTTCCTTTAGCGAAAACCCCTTCTTCCATGCCCGCATCGACATCTCGATTTGAAAGGAATATCCGGAAGACTTGATGTTATCGAGATTGATCCCCTGAAGCACTTCGCGGCGGAAGCACTTGAATCCACCGGTAGCGTCACGAAGCGGGAGTCCGGTCACCATACGGGTATACACATTGGCGTAGTAGGACAGCAGCAACCGCGCCATCGGCCAGTTGATAACATTGACGCCGGTGATATACCGTGACCCGATCACCACATCGTAGTTTTGAATCTCGCGCAGAAAATCGCGCAGGAACTCCGGACCGTGGGAGAAATCGGCATCCATCTCGAAAATATAGTCGAACCCGTGTTCGATCGCCCATTTGAAGCCCGCAATATACGCCCGCCCCAGACCTTCCTTTTTCTCGCGGTGCAACACCGAGACCTTGGCTTCGGAACGCGAAAGGCGGTCGGCAATCTCACCGGTACCGTCGGGCGAATTGTCGTCAACAATCAGCACATTGATCCGCGGATCGAGCGGCAAAACAGCGTGCACGATCTTCTCGATATTATCCTTCTCGTTGTAGGTCGGGAAAATGATGAGCGCGCGTTGCGTGTGATTCATGCGGTGTGTCGGGCGTCGGTTTTTTGGTTATCCATAAGACGTGTGGCTAAGATACCGAAGCCGGAGCCACCCGTCAACCCGCCGTTTTCTCAGGCCATGAGCGCCGGAAATTACCTCTGCTGGTCCGGTCCGGGATCCTTCGGCTCTTTCAAAAGCCGCTGAGTCTTGCGCCTGAGATCAGTAATTTCTTCTTTGAGGGCGGTCTGGCCTTCGGCCACAAAGCCCATCATGAACAGCCCCATTCCGAGGCCCGCCAAAAACAAGATCAAGAATAGCCAGAGCCGATTGCCGTGTCCGAGTATGAATCGCTCATAGAGCGACCACAGGCCGATCAGGAAGGCCAGGATGAAGCATAGAACACCGACTCCGCCAAAGTACAGAAGCGGTTTGCGCAGAAAGGTAATCTGGAACTTGACGGCGAGCATGTCGAGCACGCCGACCGGAATCCGCCAGATCGAAAATTTCGTTGTACCCCAGTTGCGCTCATACAACGCAATCTTCACTTCTTCAACGCGATACCCTTCGTTGGCCGCCAATACCACCAGATACCGGTGCCAATCCTCGCGGAGAAAAATGTTCTCGACGATTTCCCGGCGAAACGCCTTCACCGAATTAAGATCGTGAACTTTGAGTCCGAATATCCGGCGCGAGAGGCCGTTGTAGATACGGGACACGAACCGCTTGGTGTATTTGCCCTGCTTCCAGCCGGTGCAAATATCGGCGCCATCGGCAATTGGTTCTACGAGCGACGGGATATCTTCGGGTTTGTATTGCAGGTCGGCCGGATAGAAAACAAATACATCGCCGCGCGCCGCCGCGAATCCGGTCTGAAGCGCCTCGGTGAGTCCGCGGTTGCGCTGGTGCGATCGATACGCCACAAACGGATATTTCGTCGCATTTTCTTTGATTTTGTCAAGCGTGCCGTCGGTGGAACCGTCGTCAATAAACACCACCTCGCCGTCGAAGGGGGCCGACTTGAGCATCGCCGCGTACTGACGGCAGAATTCGTCAATATTCCCTTCTTCGTCCTTGGCCGGAACGATAGTGGACACTATGAAATTGAATCGACGTTCTGCTGCCATGTACGGTCGTCCTTGAATTTCAGAAATTCCTCCACGGTTCGTTCGGCGGTCGGGGCCAGACGCACCGCTTCTTCATAATATCGGGCGGCACGCGCTCGGAGTTCACTGTCGCCCAGAGCCCGCGCCCGGTCGCGGTAGAACCGGCCCAGCCGTGCATTAAGAACGTACGAGGTCGGCGAAAACTCAACGGCTTTTTTGAGCGCCTTTTCGGCCTCGTCCCACTGCTCGGTCACATTGCTCATCTCGAACAAAAGAAAGTGTCCGGCCAGACTTTTCGGGTGCTGCTTCTCGAATTCGATGATCGCCGGCCAGGCCAGGGCGCCGTCGTTGTTGCGAAAACCGATGACCGCCCGCTCCAGAGGCGTCATCTGGTACATAGCCACCGCCGGATTGCCGGTCGAACCGGCGACATTGATCAAACGCACCTTGTTCTCGCCGATGAAATAGGTGTAGATATGCTGGTGTTCGTTCATCACCACGGGGTAATCTTCGAACATTCGCCCGATATTTCCGTCATCCAGCAAAAGATGTGTAACGGGGTACTTTCTGAAAAAAAGCGAGTCGGGCACCGCTGTGCCGAACATGTGAATCAGCGACGGCAGGTTGTTTTCAAGGGTCAGGGTCTGAGCGTACGGTCCGGTAACCAAAGATCCTTCACCGACATTGAACGCCAGGTCCCGGTTGACATCGCGAATGGTCTGCGTCGGACGGATCGCCCATTGCACGTAGCCGTTGGCGCCATAGAATATACAGCCGACAGTCAGCAGTACCGCCAGCACGCGTGTCACCGGTACTGCCGTGCGGAATTGATGACGCTTCACCACCAAAATCAGCAGCCCGACCACGACCGCGATGAGCGGCGCCGAAAGTGGCACCGCGATCTTGGCGACATCGGCCCACCAGTTGGCTGTAATAACTTTGGAGCTTCCCGCAAACATCTGATACGCGGGAATTACCGCCACGCCGGCGCACAGGGGCCAAAACAGGATCGGGATCTTCTCTCTTCGGGGCTGAGCGATGCCCTCCCACAACTTTGACAAGAGAATCGCGGCCGCGGCACAAAATGGGTAAATAAGAATAAGCTGATAGCGAAGCGGACGGTAATTCCAGATCATCAGTGATCCGTGGAAAGCCAGCATCGTCGCCGCAATAAACACAAAGCCGCCGTTGCCGAAGTTCATGGAACCGCGATAGGTTTCCCGTCGGCAAAGTTGATAGACTACCGCGCCGAAGAAAACTGCCCCCAGAATTCCGATCAGGACCATACGTGGAAACAGGTTGGTGTCGAATCCGAAGGTCAGGAGTTTTTCAACAAAGTCCGAAAGCGACTTTAGCCCGCCCGGCGCGCCATGCAATTCCAGAGTGTTTTCCTGAAAGAAGGAGGTGATCTGAGACGGCGCTGGAAGATAGGTGATAAAGAACCAGGCCACCCCCGCTCCAAAATACCCCACAGTAAACCAAACAGCCCGACTCCAGTGAATTTTAGCCAAACGAACGTCGTCAAAGAGCGTCCGCCAGGTCAAAAGGCACGCGAATGGAAACAAAAAGATCAACCCATGTATTTTTGAAAACAGGGCTGAGCTTCCCAAAAACAACCCGGCCGCGACAAAGGCCCACCATGATCGGGTGTAGGTGACGACGACCAGCGACAAAAACGCCCAGAAGGCCATCGCATGTTCCAAAAACGGCTGTCTACCGAAGAATATCAGATTGTACGCGAGGCCTGACAGAAGCAGAAACCACAGCGATGCCGTCACTCCGGCAATTTTCCGTACGAACAGGTAGAAACAAAACAGCGCACCAAGGGCATAGAGAACGCCCACAAGATTGTTCTGCCAGATCCCGATGCCGAACACGGAAAAGACAGCGATGGCAACCGGTGTTACGGTAGACTTCAAAAAAATTCCAAACCGCTCGTCTTCATTGGGATTGAATGAGCCGGTCTTGACGAATTCGCGACCGTAATAGGTGTAAAGAGCGCCGTCGGAATAGACATCATTGGAATGCGACAATCGCAATGGCGGATCGGATTCGAGATTCCACAGGCGAAGTCCCGCTACCAGGACAAGCAACAAGACGACGGCGATGCCTTCGTTGCGCGTGATCCGATCGGTGGTGATTGGTTCTGTCATCACTTAGTAAACGCAAGAAAAATCCGAAACGGAACCGGTTCGGGTATTTTCAGATCGAAATTTCAATCGTGGTCGGATTGTGGCGATCGGCCTCGGCCAACACGGTGCCATCCGGCCCAATGACAATCGAATTGCCGCCGAACCTATTGGTGCCGTCGTCTCCGACACAATTGATACCGATCACTTTCACCCGGTGTTCGACTGCCCGCTCGATCAGCAGTCGGCGATAATCGTCGATTCTCACGAGCGGAAAGGCCGCCGGCACAAAGAGCACTTCAGCGCCGGACGACTTCAACTCCTGATACAGATCGGCAAACCGGACATCATAGCAAATGCTCACGCCGAGTTTCCCGAACGGAGTTTGCCACACGGCTGGCGTTTTCCCCGGTTGATAGACCGCCGGTTCATTCATCCCCGGAAACAAGTTAATCTTGTCATAGATCAGATGTTTGCCGCGATGATAGTACAGGTACGAATTGGTTACATTGTCACCGTGCGGAATCGGCAGTCCGGCCATAATGGCGACATCGTACGGTGCAAATCGAGCCAGCACATTATCGAAGGGCTCGACTGCCCGACGTTCGTACATCGCACCGGACAGCGCCAACTCGCCGAAACAGACGGCGTCCACGCGCCGTGATTCGGCCAATTCGAGATACGGCGTGAGATCCGTCTCACGCGTATCCTTTTGCACAATCAAAAGGCGCATCGGCTACAACTCGAAAACCGTGCGTCCGCCCAGAATCGTGCGCACCACTTGCCCGGATAACTTGTATCCGGCAAACGGCGAGTTCTTGGAAATCGATTTGAACTTGTCGGCGCGCACAGTCCACTTCTTTTCCGGATCGATGATCGTGATGTCGGCCGGGCTCCCCTCGGCCAGAGTTCCACCGGGCAGACTGAAAATCCGCGACGGATCGGCGGTCATCTTGCGAATCGCATCGGCCCAATCAAGATACCCTTTGTCGATCAGGAAAGTCTTGACCAGACCTACAGTGGTCTCAAGCCCGATCATGCCCGCCGGCGCCATATCGAATTCGCAGTCTTTGTCTTCTTCAGGATGCGGCGCGTGATCCGAGGCAATAATATCGATCGTGCCGTCGACCAGCCCTTCGATGACCGCGTCGCGGTCGTCACGACTGCGCAACGGTGGGTTGACGCGCAGATAGGTGTTGTATTCTTTGCCGATCTCTTCATCAGTCAGAACAAAGTGATGCGGACAGGCCTCACAGGTTACTCTGACACCGTCTTTTTTCGCCTGACGCACTGCATCTACCGCCCGGCGAGTAGTGATATGCTGGATATGCAATCGCGCACCGGTTACGCGACAAAGCGCAATATCTCGCAATACCGCGACTTCTTCGGCGACCGCCGGCGAGCCGCGCAATCCCAGTCGCGACGACTCAAACGACTCGTTCATCACGCCCCCCGCGACCAGAAATTGATCTTCGGCGTGCTGCATGACCGGGACATCGAACATCCGCGAATACTCAAGCGCCCGGCGCATGATATTTGGATCCTGCACATAGCGGCCGTCGTCGGTGATCGCCACCGCGCCCATTTTGATTAAGTCGCCGATTTCGGACAGCTCTTTGCCGTCGAGATTTTTGGTGATCGCGCCAACAACATACACATGCGCGTCGGCCGATTTCGCCCGATCCTGCACGAATTTGACCGTCTCCTGATTGTCGATGCGCGGATGGGTATTCGGCATACAGCACACAGCAGTAAAGCCACCCGCCGCCGCCGCGCGGCAACCGGACTCAATTGTCTCGGCATCTTCGCGACCGGGCTCACGCAAGTGCACATGGACATCGATTAGTCCCGGCGTGACCAGCTTACCGTCGGCGTTGACCACACTCGACTTATCCAGCGATTTCACCAGCTTCTTGCTGGCCGGGGTGTCTTTTTGTACCGAGACGATCTTGCCGTCGCGGATAAACACGTGTGCTTCGCTGACAAACCCCAGCGCCGGATCGATCACCATTCCGTTGGCTATGACCAGATCATATTTTTGCGATGCCATTATTCTTCTCCCTCGTCTTTACGACCCGACAAGAGGTACATGACCGCCATTCGTACCGCCTGGCCATTGGTTACTTGATCCAGAATTACCGAGTGATCGCTGTCGGCGACCTCGCTGGTTACTTCGACCCCGCGATTCATCGGTCCGGGATGCATAATTGTGTAGTTGCGGTTGAGCCGTTTGAGTCGTTCGCGGGTGATGCCGAACAGATTAGTATATTCTCGCTGCGACGGGAATAAACCAGACTGCTGACGCTCCAGTTGTATGCGCATGATGTTGACCACATCGGCGCCGTCCAGCGCTTCATCGATATCGGTATAGACATCGCACCCGAAGCGCTCGACATCGCGCGGCAGGAGTGTCTGCGGGCCGCACAGCGCCACCGATGCGCCCATCGTTTTTAATCCCCAGATATTCGAGCGAATGACACGCGAGTGCTTGATGTCGCCGACCAGCACAACGCGAAGTCCGTTCAGCTTGTTGTATTTCCGGCGAATCGTGAACATGTCAAGCAGCCCCTGGGTCGGGTGCTCGTGCATACCGTCGCCGGCGTTGATGATATTCGCTTTCAAGCATTTGGTCAGATAGTACGGCACGCCCGACGACTGATGGCGCACGACACACATATCGATCCGCATGGCTTCGATGTTTTGTACAGTGTCGCGCAGCGACTCGCCTTTTTTTACCGAAGATGTCGAGGCCGTGAAACTTACTGAGTCGGCCGACAGACGTTTTTGTGCCAGCTCAAACGAGATGCGGGTGCGGGTTGAGGGCTCGTAGAAGAGATTCAGCACGGTAACGCCGCGAAGGGTCGGTAGCTTCTTGATCGGGCGATCGAGGACTTCGCGAAACGATTCGGCGGTATCTAAAATCCGCACGATATCATCCTTGGGAACGCCCTCAAGCCCCAGCAGGTGACGCGATGAGAGTGAACTCATGACTTCCTCCCCTTCTTCTTCGGAGCCGCGGCCTTCTTGGCGGTCGAGCCCGCCTTGATCACAAACACTCGGTCGGTGCCTTCTTTCTCGGCGACTTCTAAGACCACCTGATCGCCTTTGGCGGTCGGGATATTGGCGCCGACATAGTCGGCCTTGATCGGCAGTTCGCGATGACCGCGATCTACCAACGCAGCAAGCTGGATTGTCCTGGGTCGCCCGAAATCGATAATCTGATCGAGGGCCGCGCGAATGGTCCGCCCGGTGAAAAGGACATCGTCGATCAGTATGATATTCTTGTTGGCGACCGGAAAGAGAATATCGGTACGCTGAATCACCGGCTGCTCAAGTCGCGAGTGGACATCGTCGCGGTACAAGCTGATATCCATAAGCCCGACCGGGACTTCTACTCCCTCGAGCTTTTTGATTGTGGCGGCGATGCGCTTGGCCAGATGAGCGCCGCGGGTTAAGATGCCGATGATCGCGAGCGACTCGGCGCCGCCGTTCTGTTCCAGAATTTCGTGCGCAATACGGGTCAGCGCGCGGCTGATTTGTTTGCTGTCCAGAATTGGTTCAACTTTGTCAGGCAAGAAACGACTCCAGTCTATCTACAAATGAAATAAGTGCGTATGAAGTGGACACTGCGGGGCGGATGTCCGCCATGTGGGAAAGATAGTAAGTCATTCGGCAAACCCTTGGCAACCTCGCAGGATCACCTTAAAAGGTTCAATTCGGCGGCGATCTCGTCGCCGACCGTTCCGAGTATATTCAATGAGATTTTTGTGTCAAGCCCCGACGGAGATTTTGTGGAAAACTGAGCGCCACAACGCGGTGTCGGACGTGATACATGACGTGACCTAAAAGATCAACCCCTCACCTTTCACTCCGTGACATCCTCTCCCAGAGGGAGAGGAAATCGGTTCAACGTTGGTGCAAATAGCTAAAGCGTCTCCCTTTCCCTCTGGGAGAGGGTGGCCGAAGGCCGGATGAGGGGTCTTCTCTGTATTTTTCCCCCTCAACTTCACTACATTTCAATCGTCTTCCCCGCCAGCCGCTCAATCAACGCGTGATCATGCGAGATGACCATAATCCCCTTGCCCGATCCCGTCAGACGATGGGCCATCGCCTCGAACTCCGCAATCCCCCGCGCATCAAGACCCGCCGTCGGTTCATCGAAAATCATAAAGGGGCACTCCAAAGCTTCAAGCACAGCGAAGGCCAGTCGCCGCTGTTCTCCGACTGATAGTGTCAGCGGATCGCGATTTCGGAATAACTCAGGATCGAGACCCGACGCGCTTAAGTAAATGTCGGTATCATCGGCTGAAAGATGCCGCCCCAAGTTGCGCGGGCCAAACGCAATTTCCTCGGCGCAGGTCGGCAAGAAGAACTGGCGTTCCGGCTGCTGGACAGCAAGCGTCACCATTTGCCCAGAGCCGGTTGCATTGACAAAATCGCTCCGAATTTCTCCGCTCGTTGGCGCCAGCAAACCACACAGGAGAAGCGCGAGCGTCGATTTCCCTGAACCCGTGGCGCCGACAACGCCGACAATTTCACCGGCTCGCCAACGAAAACTCAGGTTTTCAATTAGAGTCTTGGATCCGTACGAAAAGCACAGAGAGATCGTCTCGACGACCGCAGAGTCATCCTTCTCTCCACCCCACCTATGTTTTCCGGCAGCAACTTCGGATGAAGTCAAAGCATTCAAACCGCCTTCGGTCATTATTTTCTGACTATTCAACAGCTCCGACGATTTCCCGTCTCCGACAATCTTGCCATCGCCCATGACAATCAGCCGCTCCGCCTTCGTCATTGTCTGCATCTCCTGCGTCACGCGAATTTCAGCCAGCTGTGGATTGGACGCGCGCAAAGAGTGAAGAGCTTGGGCGAGCGCGGCTTTTCCGCTCTGATCCAGAAACGAATCGGGTTCGTCCAGGATGAGAAGTTTGGGGTGCGTGACTGTTAGCGAGGCAATCGCGACTTTTTGTTTCTCCCCGCCGGAGAGCGTGGCGATTTCGCGCCGACGTAATGGCCCGATACCAAATCTCTCCGCGACAGAGGAAAGCTCTGTTTCCATTTCGGGCATACTGCAATTCTGCAGTTCAAGCCCAAAAGCGATCTCTTTTTCGACAACACTTGCGACCATCTGATCGTCGGGGTTTTGAAATCCGAGCGCCGCCAATCTTGGCGGGATTTTTTCGACCAGCTGATCGTTAACATAGATTCGCCCCTCGGTCGGTTTCAGAATACCGGCTAGCAGCAGCGCCAGCGTTGTCTTCCCCGAGCCATTGGCGCCGGCCAGACAGACCCGCTCGCCTTCTTTCAGTGTAAACGACACATCGAAAACTGCCGGAACGCTTCGCCCCGGAAAAGTGTAACTGACCTGTTCGAATCGTATCACAATGTGCAAAAAACAAAAAACCGGCGCTCTGCGAAAGAGCGCCGGTGAAATAGTTCCGGAATACGTCTACCCTATATAGTTGACATCCAGCGACCGGGCCGCCCCCGCTTCATCCAGTCGTCGTACCGGGGTCGTGTGCGGCGCCGAAGTCACCAATTCGGGATTGGTCTCGGCTTCGCGCGCGATCTGATGCATCACTTCGGCGAACTGCTCAAGCGTCTCGCGGCTTTCGGTCTCGGTCGGTTCGATCATCATCGCCTCAGGCACGATCAGCGGGAAATAGTTGGTCGGCGCATGCATCCCGAAATCAAGCAGGCGTTTGCTGATATCCGAGGTCTTCACACCCAGCCTCTTCTGCCTATTTCCCGAGGCGACGAACTCGTGCATGCAGTGGCTGTCGTACGGCACGTCGTAGGCGTCCTTGATCATCGCCTTCACATAGTTGGCGTTAAGGACGGCGTTTTCGGAGACTTCTTTGAGCCCAACTCCGCCGATCGATCTGATGTACGCATACGCCCGCACCATGTGCGCGAAATTCCCGAAAAAGGCATGCAGTCGTCCGATCGATTTCGGGCGATCATAATCGAGATGGAAGCGACCGTCGGCGCTTTTCACAACAGTCGGCGACGGCAAGTACTTTTCAAGTTCGGCTGTCACACCCACCGCGCCGGCTCCCGGTCCGCCGCCGCCGTGCGGGATGGTAAATGTCTTGTGCAGATTGAAGTGCATCATATCAAAGCCGGAATCGGCAGGACGGAAAATGCCCATGTTGGCATTCAGATTGGCGCCGTCCATATACATCAGGCCGCCCTTGGCGTGGACGATCTTGCAGATTTCTGCGATATTCGATTCGAAGAGCCCAAGCGTATTGGGATTGGTCGTCATCATGCCAACGACGGTATCATCCATGACCTCGGCTACTGCCGACGGTTCGATAATCCCTTTCTCATTCGATTTGATCTGCACAACCGTCCATCCCGCGGCCGTTACCGTCGCCGGATTGGTACCGTGCGCCGAATCCGGAATAATCACCTTGTTGCGGCGCTCACCCCGGTCAGCATGATACGCCCGCATGACCATGAGCCCGGTGAACTCGCCCTGTGCGCCAGCCACCGGCTGAAGCGAAATCGCCGGAAATCCGGAAACTTCACCCAGGAAACCCGACAGCTCATGCATGATCTTAAGGCACCCTTGCACGGAATCATCGGGCAGAAGCGGATGACATGCTGCAAAGTCACCCATCGACGCGGCCACATCGTTGAGCTTGGGGTTGTATTTCATCGTGCACGATCCGAGCGGATAGAATCCCTTGTCGATATGGTGATTCTTAGTCGACAAGTTCACATAGTGGCGAACCACGATCGGCTCGGAAACTTCGGGCAACGCGGCCTCGGCTTTCCGTCGAAATTTCTCGGGAATGCGGGCTACAATTTCACTTTCGGCCTTGGCAGTCCCGGGCAATGTGTATCCGGTTCTTCCATTGACCGACTTTTCGTAAATCAACGTCTTCTCAGTCACTCTTAACTCTCAATGTTGTATGCGTGGAGTCAGGCCACCCGGCCTGACTCCTTTGTCAATCAATTCTTACAATACTCACTTACTCGCGTCGGCTGATTTCTTGCTCAGCTTGTCGATCTGCTTCTTAGCGTAGTCTAGATCGTCCGGGTCGGCCTTCGGGTTGTTCTTGATGAACGCTTCAAAAGCGCCGATCGACGCTGTCGTGTCGCCCTTCTTCGAATAGACGATCGCGCGCATGATCTCGGCATTGGTGGCGAACGGTGTGCCGGCAAAGTCGGTCATCACCGAGGCATAGGCGGCAATCGCATCGTCCCATTTTTTGTCGCGGCGCAGCATGTCGGCCAGCGCTCCGCGGCATTCTCCGGACATCGAGTCTTTCGGGCTGCCGGCGGCAATCACTTTGTCGTACCAAACCTTGGCGTCGGCGAGCTTGCCGCGATATTTGTATTTGTCGGCGATGTCGTACGACATCTGGCGAGTCGGCTCTTTTTCGGATTTGCTCAAAAGGTCAGCCAGCGTGCCGATTCCCTGCTGGTACTCCGACAACGTTTTGAGAAAATCATCTGCCGGCATGTAGCCGACGATACGGTCGATTTCATTGCCGTCCTTGTCGAGCATGACGGTCGTTGGATAACCGGAGATGGCATACTTGGTGGCAATCGCCGTGTCAACTTCGGCGTTGATCTTGGTAAGCACATATTGCTTGCTGAACGCATCAATCGCCGCCTGTTTTTCAAGGGTACCGGTGTCCATCACCTTGCACCAGTAGCACCAGTCGGTGAAGAATTTGATGACGGTCGGCTTTCCGTCTTTCTGGGCGGTCGCCATCGCTTCTTCAAGCGTAGTGTAGTAGGCCGCGCCATGATCGGTCACCAGCGACGCTGCGCAGGGCAGCGCAAACGCTGTCACAACCAGCAGTACAGCTACGAAGCAGCTCTTCTTCATATGGACTCCTTTTGGATCGTGAACCAACTATTTAGGAAATCTCATTTTCATACTCATTATTCCTGGAGCGATTGATGAAAGTCATCGCCCAGGATCGCCTCAAGCACCAAGGTCGCCTCTTCGGCAAACTCTCGCGGGACCATGATCACATTGGTCGCTTTGGGACTCGCCAGCAATTGCTGAGTGTATTGGTGATCGACACCGTAGGCCTTGAAAGTCGACGACATCACAATCGACGGAATATTCCGCGATTCGAGCGCCCCGCGCGCCAGTGATGAATTCAGATCGCTTGGGATATCGCACACCGCCACCCAACTCTGGTCGGGCATAGTTGCGGCGGTTCCTGCCGAAACGGCAACTGAAGGCGGCAGCTTATCCACCAGCGGCAGGTTGCAGTCGGGACAGATGGTTGTTCCCTCGCGATACTCGTATTTACACTGCGCACAGTATGGCACTACGTATTCTCTTTCTTCTGCCAGCTCTCGGACAATCCTTCATCGAGGATCTGAATCGCTTCGTCGACGAGGTCCTCCGGGACCGACAACTCAAACGGCGCGGCACCCGCCTTGTAAAACGACGGCAGATTCAACCCAACCGTTCCGAAAAATCCGGAACGCGAGTGCACAAACAACGGAATATCGCACGAATCGAGCAGCTCTTTGGCATAGTCGGCCGACATCTGATCGGCCACATACCCGATCATGATCCAGTTGACTTTCTCTGCCTCCGGCTGCAGGTCATGCCCGCAAACCGGACATTGGGTCGTGCCATCCATCCATTCACCCTTACATCCGGGACATGACACCACTGGCGGAAAGCTCCTTAAGGCCGTCGACCAGCCGTGTTATCTCGGCGCTCTTTCGTTTTTCGGTTGTCGCAACAATCAGGCAATCATCCATACCATTGTACCACCGACCGGCGTCAATTCCGGCCAGTACGCCGCGCTTGAGCATGTGCGCGATCACCTCGCGCGCCGGACGCGGGGTCCGCACGGCAAACTCGCGGCCGTACGGCGCTTTGAAATACGGTTCAAATCCTTCAACACCGCAAATCGCCTTCTGTGCCTCTTCGGCCTTCTCGAATGACAATAGCGCGACTTTCTTAAGCCCGGTTTTCCCGAGCAAGCTCAAGTAGACCGTCGCAGCGGTGGCGCAAAGCGCCTGATTGGTGCAGATGTTCGAGGTCGCTTTTTCGCGACGGATATGCTGTTCGCGCGTTTGGAGCGTCAGCACAAAGCCGGTCTTGCCTTCAAGGTCTTTGGTCCGCGCGGCAATGCGGCCGGGGAAATTCCGCACCAGCGCTTTGGTCGCGGCAAAGAATCCGAGATACGGCCCGCCGAACGACATCGGGATACCCAGCGGCTGACCCTCGCCCACCGCAATATCCGCCCCGTATTCGGCCGGCGTTTTCAGAAGCGCCTGCGAAATCGGGTCGATCGACATCACTACCAGACCACCGACTTTGTGGGTCATCGCGACCACGGAATCGACATCTTCGATCACGCCGAAGAAATTGGGCTGCTGCACAATGACGGCCGCAGTCTTTTCGTCGACGATGTCTTCGAGTTTGCTCAGGTCAATCGCACCGTCTTTCAAGGGCGCCGTGACAATCTCGACATCGCGTGCTGATAGGTAGGTCCGTAGTACCTCGCGATACGACGGATTAACCGTTTCGGCGACTACGATCTTTTTACGACCGGTCGCGTTCATTGTTACGATTGAGGACTCCGCTACCGCCGAGCCGCCGTCATAGAGCGACGCATTGGCGACATCAAGTCCGGTCAGCCGGCAGATGTGCGTCTGGAATTCGTAAATGACCTGAAGCGTCCCCTGCGCGACTTCGGCCTGATAGGGCGTGTACGCTGTCATAAATTCCGGACGGCCGATAATTACGCCCACCGCCGATGGTATGAAGTGATCGTACGATCCCCCGCCCGCAAAGCAAACTGCCTCGGTGTGATTCTCCGACGCAATCTGCTCTATTTCGGCCAGCAGTTCGAATTCTGACAATTGCGGAATATTTAGCGGTCGACCCAAACGAAGATTTTGTGGTATGGCCGAGAGGAGTTCCTCGAAATTCTTCGCCCCGATTTTCGCCAGCATGTCGCGACGATCTTCGGGGGTGTTGGAAATAAACGACATTGCAAGACTTTCTACAGTAGTATGTTTATCAGTCGCCCGGCTCAGGCCGTAAGCAGCTGCTTGTATCCGTCGGGAGCCAATAGACCCGAAAGCTCGGCGGCCGACGCTACTTTCACTTTGATCATCCAACCTTCGCCGTACGGATCGCGGTTGACCACCATCGGATCGGCGTCGAGCGCCTTATTGATCTCGACAATCGTGCCGGACAACGGCGAGAAAAGATCGGATACCGCTTTGACCGCTTCGACCGTACCGAAGCGCCCCATTTGTTTCACCGTTGAGCCAACATCGGGCAGTTCGACGAAAACGATATCGCCCAGTTCTCCCTGGGCGTATTCGGTGATGCCGATGGTCGCAACGTCGCCGTCGACCCGCACCCATTCGTGCTCTTTGGTATATTTGAGATTGGCTGGAACGTTCATGCAGTCCCTCCTGGAGACTCGGTCTCCGTCACACCGGCGGCTACTTCAGCGGTCGCTTTGGTTTCCGCCCCGGTTTCGTTTCCTTCCCCGGCTCGCTTGAGGGTGACGGCTCTTTTTTCTGTTTCTGAATTCTTCCTGGAAAAAAAATGTTCCAGGAACGAGGTGTCATATTTGCCCGCGACAAAGTCCGGGTGTTCGAAAATCTGCTGATGTATGGGAATGGTGGTCGGCACTCCCTGCACAATGAACTCGTCGAGCGTGCAGCGCATTTTTCTGATCGCCTCCTGCCGTGTCCGACCCCGGACAATCAGCTTGGCGATCATGGAATCGTAATACGGCGGGATGTGATATCCGGCGTACACCGCCTTATCAACCCGCACGCCCGGCCCGCCGGGAATATGCAGTGCCTCCACTTTGCCGGGAGTCGGACGAAAATCATGTTCGACATCCTCGGCGTTAATGCGTGCTTCTATTGCGTGCCATTTCGGCTTGAGTTCGTCCTGGTTGTAGATGATCTTTTCACCGAGCGCGACACGAATCTGATCTTTGACCAGATCGACTTCGTACGCTTCCTCGGTGATCGGATGCTCGACCTGAATGCGCGTGTTCATTTCCATGAAGTAGAAATTCAGCTGGTGGTCGACCAGACATTCGATGGTGCCGACTCCGCGGAAATTAACCATCTTGCAGGCCTTGATTGCCGCATCGCCCATTCGCTTGCGCAAATCGTCGGTCATCAAAGGCGACGGTGTTTCTTCGATCAGCTTCTGGTGGCGACGTTGAATCGAGCAATCGCGCTCACCGTAGTGATAGAAATTCCCGTGCGTGTCGCCGATCACCTGTATCTCGACATGGTGCGGCTCGACGATCAGTTTTTCGAGATAAAGCGACGCGTTCGAAAAGGCATTTGCGGCCTCAGTTGAGGCGATATGGAATCCGCGTTCAAGCTCCGCCTCGTCGCGGCAGGCCCGCATCCCTTTGCCGCCGCCACCGGCGACCGCCTTAAGAATGACCGGATAGCCGATGGTCTTGGCGATCTCGGCCGCTTCTTCAAAAGTCGCGACGACTCCGTCGGAACCGGGAATAACAGGCACACCGGCGGCTTTCATGGTCGATTTGGCAACCGCCTTGTCCCCCATCTGGCGAATCTGGGTCGGTGTCGGTCCGATGAAGGTCAGATTGCACGTTTCGCAAATTTCAGCGAAATCGGCATTCTCAGCTAAGAATCCATACCCCGGATGAATCGCGCCGGCGTTGGAAACTTCGGCTGCCGAAATAATGCGTCTGAAATCGAGATACGATTGGCTGGCCGAGGCCGGGCCGATGCAGATATCTTCGTCTGCGAATCTGACGTGCAGTGCGTCACGGTCGGCTTCGGAATACACAGCCACCGTTTTGAGCCCAAGCTCGCGACAGGCACGAATGATCCGAAGCGCAATTTCGCCGCGATTGGCGATCAGAACTTTGGTAAACAAATAGTCTATCCCATTCCCGGGCGGCTACCGCCGGCCCGATATAAGTAACTATTATAATAAGTTAGCTCATCTTGAACAAGGGATAAGGCAGAAAGTTGCCCCGAATTGCGAAGATTTGTTATTGTAAGGCAACGAGTTAGGCCGCGGCTATTGGCTCGGTAGCTCAACCTTCAAGTTGGGATTCTCTCGCCAACAGGTATCGGTGATCAGACAGCCACAAAAAACGGCACCGCGCAGAGGACAGCAGTCACCGCCAAATTCGTCAACCATCCATCCAGAAAGTATGGGACGACGATCATCACCACACCTACGATCATCGGCGTCAACCGCTCTCGTCGCCTACCGAACATGAAGTAGCCCGCCCCGATGAGGCCGGTGACAAGTCCCATGAATAATGTGCTTGCGCCCATTTGTATTATATCGGCAGCAAACGGCTCCAACTTTCGGGAGCTAACCCGAAGAGCTCTCGAAGTTGACCAGATTACCCGGTTCGCCTATACTCTGTCATCATGCGCATCTTCGCCCTCGCCGGAATCTTCGTTCTCATTGTATTTCTTGTCGCGCTTCACTTCCTGCAACTCGACTCCGACCCGCCGGTCATGCTCGCACAATACGGTCAGTCGGCGCTGACTGATCCGTA
>CAYVWS010000026.1:0-22829 GCA_964455535.1 uncultured Ignavibacteriales bacterium
CCGACTCCTGATCGTCGCGATTAAGAATCAGATGCTGATCGCCCGACTGATTCTGGGCGATTCTCAACTTTGCTTTGCGGTAGGCCTCGAAGCTGCCGTGACGATCCAAATGATCGGGAGTGATATTCAGAATCGCAGCAATATGAGGACGAAAATCGCCGATAGTCTCAAGTTGGAAACTCGATACTTCAAGAACCACGACACCGCGCTCGCTGACCTGCTCGGCGATATCGGCAAACGGCAGTCCGATATTTCCGCAGACGTAGGATTCAAGACCGGCCGCTTTGCAGATTTCACCGACAAGAGTTGTCGTCGTCGTTTTACCGTTGGATCCGGTGATTGCCACAATGCGGCCGCGGCAAAGCCAGGAAGCGAATTCTATCTCCGAGAAAATCGGGATGCCTTTTGCCACCGCTTCTTTTAGTATCTTTATGCCGAGCGGCACTCCCGGCGACAACACCAGATAGTCACTGTTCAGCAGGCGCTCAGTGTGGCCGTCGGTTTCGAACGGAATTCCGAGCGTGCGGAGTTCATCGGCGTTCGCGACGAGCGCCGCTGCCTTACCGGAATCAGAAATGAACGGCTGTCCGCCGAGCTTCTTTGCCAGACGGGCCACCGCCATGCCCGAGCGGGCCATGCCGATCACGCCGATCTTCCGGTTTCTTATTTTCTCAAGTGCGGTCATCGTATTTTCAGGGTCGCTAAAGTCAACAGCGCACACATCGCGCCGATAATCCAAAATCGGGTTACTACTTTCGTTTCAGCCCAGCCGAGTAATTCGAAGTGATGATGCAGCGGAGCCATTTTGAAAATTCGTTTGCCACCGCGGTACCGATACGACAGTACCTGCAGCACCACCGATCCCGCCTCGGCGACAAACACTGCGCCGACGATCACCAACAGGAGCTCTTTCTTCAGCAGTATCGCAATTGCTCCGAGCGCGCCGCCAAGCGCCAGAGAGCCAGTGTCGCCCATGAAAACCTGCGCGGGGTGCGAATTGAACCAGAGAAACCCGAGCGCCGAGCCGACCGCCGCGCCGCAGAAAATCGCCAGCTCGCCGGTGCCGGGGAAGTATTCGATCTGCAGATAGTTCGAGTAGTCCAGTCGTCCGGATACGTAGGCAATTCCGCCAAACGCCATGAAAGCCAGCGCGCAAAGTCCAATGGCCAGACCGTCGAGTCCGTCGGTGAGATTAACGGCGTTAGATGATGCCGTAATGACGACGATCACCCACGGGATATAGAGAATCCCAAGATTGAGAATGAAATTCTTGAAAAACGGAATGCCAGTGGTATTGTCGTACTGATTGCCTGGCGCGATATACGTAATTAACAACGCGAAGAGCAATCCGATAAGGAACTGCCCGATAAACTTCTTGCGGGCAACCAGTCCCTTCTTCTGTTTCTTGATCGCTTTGAGATAGTCGTCCATATAACCGATCAATCCGAGCCAGAGTGTGACAAGCAGCACGGACATTACGTAGAAATTCGTCAGGTTGGCCCATAGGAGAGTCGGAACTATGATACCCGCCAAAATGATCAGCCCGCCCATCGTCGGCGTACCGGCTTTCTTCTGATGGGTCTGCGGCCCCTCAGCGCGAATCGTTTCTGCAACCTGATATTTCTTGAGCAGTCGAATAAAGAATGGCCCGAGAATCAGCGAAATGATAAGCGCGGTGACGACCGCGCCGGCTGTTCTAAACGTGATATACCGGAACAGATTGAATCCCGACACATACTTCGACAGCGGATAGAGCAAGTGGTACAACATCAGCTCACTCCCTCCGGTATGCGCCAGGGTTCTACCACAACTTCGAGGCCGACTCCGCGCGAGCCCTTTACATACACCAAATCGCCTTCCTGAAACATCGCCGCGGTTTCTCTGGCGCACGAACGTGAATCGGGATAATGGAATGTCGTCTTGGCGCTACGCCCGGCGTCGATCGCGGCCGAGTAAGCATCGCTTGATAGCGGTCCAACAAACACCGCGATATCGATGCGTCGATCGGACGCCTGCTCGCCCATCTTGCGGTGGTACTGACCGGATTCGGTGCCCAGTTCGAGCATGTCGCCAAGAATAGCAATGCGCCGGCTTTCGGCTTTGCTCTCGACAAACGACGCCAGGCCGGATTCTACCGACCCTGGATTTGAATTGTAGCAGTCGACTATGAACTGCACGCCGTGACTGGAGAGCAGCTCACCGCGCATCGCCGAAGTCGAGAAGTGAATCATTGGCGTTTTGATGCCGTCGAACGACACACCGGCCGCTCGGGCAATCGTGAAGGCGGCGAGCAGATTGTAGATCTGATGCGCGCCGAAAAGATTCAGGACAAAGCGGTGGCCTTCGATGTCGACAGTCGTGGAACCGTCGGGCCGATGCGTGATTTGTTCCGGTCGCACAACCGCTGGTTGTGTTATACCGTAGGTGATCAGTTTGCGCCCGAGTTTTTGGGCTTCGTGCAAGAGCAGGCGATCATCGGCATTGATGACGATCTGGGTGTCGGGGCCCGATTCTGAGACCAGAGAAAGTTTCTCGCGCGCTACACCTTCGACACTGCCGAGGAATTCAAGATGTGTCGCGCCCACGTTGGTAATCGCGACTACGTGGGGCCTGACAATGCGCGCAAGCTTCGCCATCTCACCCGGCACCGAGACGCCCATTTCAAGAACGGCATAAGTCGTTTCGGCGGGCATCGCAAATATCGCGAGCGGCGCTCCGAAAAGATTATTCAGATTCCCGGGTGAGCGATAGGCCGTCTTTCCGGCCGCACTGAGCAATGTGTAGGCAAATTCTTTGGTCGTCGTCTTTCCATTGGAACCGGTGATTCCAATTCGCATGGCCGGTACGGCATCGCGATAGTACGCGCTTAGGCGGAGCATCGCGTCGTAAGCGTCTTGAACCAGAACCACCGGGGCATCCGGCTCCAGACTCGAAAGAAATTCAGAGTTTGCATCGCATAGCGCGGCAGCGGCTCCGCGTTCTAAAGCCGCGGATATGAAATTATGTCCGTCGACTTTCTGTCCGCGGATCGCCACAAACAACTGACCGGACAAAATCTGGCGCGAGTCGATGCACACGCCGGTGAATTGGCGCTCTCCCTGGTCGGGGCGACGCAACTCGCCACCGGTGATCTGGGCCAGTGTGGTCAGGTGCATGCAGATCACGACTTGACCGCCACTTTCTGGGTGAAGCCAAGTTCGGCAAGCGCGGCCCGCGCGGTATCGGCATCGCTGAACGGATGTCTGACTCCGGCGATTTCCTGATACGGTTCGGCGCCTTTTCCGGCCAAGAGGACCATGTCGCCACCAGCGGCATTGCGAATTATCGAATTGATCGCTTCGGTGCGGTCGGGGATGATCTGATAGTTGTTGCCGCTGAGTCCCGGCTTGATTTCCTCGATGATGGCAAGCGGATCTTCGGAGCGCGGATTGTCCGATGTCACCACCACGCGATCGGCCTTGGCGACCGCCGCTTTGGCCATGAGCGGACGTTTGCCGCGATCACGGTCGCCGCCGCAGCCGAAGAGCAAATGGAGTTTGCCGGGATTGAGTTCGCGCACCGTGTCGCACAGACGCTCGATTGCGTCGGGCGTGTGCGCATAGTCGACATAGATTGAGAACGGCTGGCCGGCATCAATGGTATTGAGACGTCCGGGAATTGGCTCCGCTGACTCGAGTCCTTCGACAATCGATTCCAGATCGACACCCGCCGCCAGTCCGGCTGTCGCCGCGGCGATGGCGTTATTGAGATTGAAGCGACCGGGCAAGTTAAGCGTGACCGTGCGATTCCCGACCGGCGTGACCAGATCGAACATCGTGCAAGTCGGCTTGAGTTCGAAACTTCCGCAGCGGACATCGGCATTGACATCCGACAGCGAATAGGTCAGGTAGGGCGTCTTCAGGTCGCCAAACAGACGATGAAATTCGGGGACATCAAGGTTGATCACCGCGTAGCTGAGCGGTCCTTCCAGTCGCTTCGCCAGAAGCGATTTGGCCTGAAAGTAGTTCTCCATCGTCTCATGAAAATCGAGATGGTCCCGGGTAAAATTCGTGTAAACCGCGACGCGGAAATTGATATGATCTACTCTATGCAGCACCAGCGCGTGCGACGAAACTTCGATTACCGCCTGCACACAGAAATTTCGTTTCATCAGATAGAGCAGTCGCTGCATATCCAGCGACTCAGGGGTCGTGCGGTCGGCGTCGAATTTGTCGGTGCCGGTGTCGTAGACAAGCGAAGTCACCAACCCCGCCGTGCGATGGCAGGCGTCGAGAATTTTCTTGATGAGAAAGCTGGTAGTGGTTTTCCCGTTGGTGCCGGTGACACCGATGCCCTTGAGCTGAAGTCCGGGAAAACCGTAGAAAGCGGCGGCGGTGTGCGCCATCGCCGCGCGAATATCTTTCACCTGAACATAGTTGGGGGCGTGCGATGATCCCTCGCGCTCACCCATAACCGCGACTGCGCCCTGTTTAACCGCCTGATTGACATAGTTGAACCCGTCGACTTTGTATCCCGCCACCGCAAAGAACAGCGAGTTCGGCCCGATGAGGCGCGAATCATACTCGATCTGTGCGATCTCGGTGTTGGGATCGCCAGTCAGAATGGCGCCGTCAATGCCGGATATGAGATCAGCCAGCTTCAGGTGTGCCCTCCTTTTTGGTCTCGCCGCACTCAATGCGGCATTCCATGCCCCGTCCAATCGGAGTCCCCGGAGCGACCGATTGCGATACGACCAGCCCGCTTCCGAGAACTGTGCACTTTATACCCGCTCGCATGAGAAACGCCGTCGCCTTTTGAAGCGAAAGTCCGGAAAGATCGGGCATGATCAGACGACCCGAGGTCGGCGACGCCATCGCGAGGACAATTTGTGCCTGTCCGCTGTCGGTCGACAAACGTGGCCGATCAGGCGGGGGGAACTGCCATGCTACCGTCCCCTCTGCGGCGGACGCGCGCAGTTCCAGTCCCCGCCGAGCGGCAGTACGTCGCGCGGCGTCAACGCCCGACCCGATCAGATCGGGGGTGTTGTCTGTCTTGCGGTCGGCGACGGCTAACTCGCGGTTGGGTGCGACGAAGAGATCAGGATTCAAAACCATGAATCTCTCGGCAATACGGCGAAATGTCGGACCGGAGGTCAGGCCGCCATATGTGACGGGGTGGCATTCCTGCAACACTACGACACCCGAAATAGCCGGACTTTCATATGGAAAGAAGCCGCCAAACGAGGCCATGAATTTGTGCTGGAAATAGGTCTTGTGCTCTAAATCGGGAATTTGCGCCGTGCCGGTCTTGCCGGCTATCGCGACTAATTTCGAAGACACCGAATCTTTGGCCGTTCCGTCGGTGACTACGCCGCGCAGAATAGAGCGCAGAGAGTCGGCAATCGACGGCTTGAACACGCGCCCCAGCACTTTTCGTTCGCCCGTGGCGTGGACATATCCGTTTTCGCCAACTGTTCCGTACAGCAGTCGCGGCTTGAGCAACTCGCCGCCGTTGGCAATCGCTGTGAAGGCCGCGGCCAGTTGAAGCGGCGTGACGGCCACGCCATGACCCATCGAAATTGCCGCCGTTGTATACTCCGACCACTTGTATGGCTTGGCGATGCGACCCGAGGCCTCGCCGGGAATACCGCATCCCAGTTTCTTGCCGAACCCGAATCGCTTGTACATGTCGAAGAGTGTGTCGCTCGGTACGCGCCAGGCCCACTTGGCGATGCCGACATTACTCGAGAGTTCGACGATCTCACGGAAATTGATGAAGCCGTGCTTCTTGTCGTCGTGGAGAACATGCCGCCCCATTTTCCATTTCCCCATGCCGCAGTCCACCAGCTCGTCGTAGTTGACCACACCGGCATCGAGACACGCGGCGGCAGTGAAGGCCTTGAAGACAGAGCCCGGCTCAAATTGATCTGAGATCGCGCGCGGCTTGGATGGTTTGTCGGGATTGGCTTCCAGCGGATCGTAGTGAGCGACCGCGAGAATATCTCCCGTGCGGCAATCCATGAATGCCGCCATAGCCGTCTTGGCGCCGTATTGCGTAACGGCGTTTTTGAGTTCTTCTTCGACAATCTCCTGCAATCGCCAGTCGATCGTGAGCACAAGCGAGGTTCCCTGAACCGGCTTGACCACCGCCTCTTCATTCACCGGATAGGTGTTGGCGAGGCCGTCGCGCTGAACATCGGCCCACCCGTTCTTGCCGGTCAATGTTGAGTCATACACGAGTTCGAATCCGGATTGGCCCTTGTTGTCGATATCGGTGAACCCGAGTATCTGCTTGCCGACATTGCCGAACGGATAAACGCGCCGACTTTCTTTTCGCAAGTGGAGTCCGTGCGGCACCTCGGCGGCGATACGCGACGCGGTCGTGTCATCGATCAGCCGCTTGATCCAGCGGAATCTCTTGATTCCCAATTTGAACTGATCGGCGGCATTGCCGCTCGGCAGATGAAGTGATTTGTCCAGGTACGAAGAAGCGTCGTCGAATTCACTTTGATTGAGCGGAAGGGCATACAGCGACGAACCGACGACATCTTTGGCGACCAGTTTTCCGGTTCGGTCGTAGATATTGCCGCGTTCAGCCGGAATGGGCAGACGATCGCTGGTCTGCTTTTCTACCAGCGCGGCATAGCTTTCATGCTTGCCGACCTGGAGCTCCGCCAGACGCGCAACCACCAGCAGGAAAAACAAGACGACAAAAAGCGAGAGTATGCCAAGTCGCACTTTTTCCTGCTTGGTTCGGTTCACTCGACTCCCGCTCCTCTCCCCGTCGAATCGAATTTGATGGAATCGGTCGTTTCGGCCTCGGCGGTCGTTTGTGACAACACTGGCAAGTGATCGCTAAAGCGCTTGGCGGCAATTTTCAGCGCCGCGAATTGATCGAGCTGCTGTGGTCGGTCGGGCTTCTTCTCGGTACGCACGGTGAACAGCCGGTCTGCGGGCACGACAATCAATCCAAGCGAGTCAATAGCGAACGGTTCAATCCGGGCGGCCATCGACAACGACGAGATTTCGGAATTCACTTTGCGCGATTGGTCAATGAGCTCGTTGCGCTCGGTTTGCAGCCGGTTGACATCCATCGCCAGTTGAATGACAGTCACTCGCTGCCAGATATGAGCACAGGCCAGCGCCAGCAAGAGTGCGCCGATTCCGATCGCGGCTGCATACCGGTGCGACCGGAGCTTGCGCAAGCTGAAGCGGCGCATTTCAACAGTTTCTTTGAATGCCCGTACCGATTGACTCATGCACCCACCCTTGCTGCCACGCGCAGTTTGGCCGAACGAGCGCGCGGATTTGATTCTATCTCTGCTTCGCTCGGGACAATCGGCTTGCGCGTAATAATTTCAAGAGCCGGCTTCCTGCCACAGGAGCACGACGGAAGCGCACGTTCACAGTCACAGGCGTCCGATGCCTGCGCGCGGAAGTACTGTTTGACCATCCGGTCTTCAAGCGAGTGATAGGAGATAACGGCGATCCTGCCTCCGGCAGCCAACTGGTTGACCGCTAACGGCAGGACGCGCTCCACTCGTTCCAGTTCCTGATTGACCGCAATGCGCAACGCCTGAAAAACGCGCGCGAGCGATTTATTGCGATATTGCGGCGACACCACTCCTGAAAGCACAGCGGTCAACTGATGGGTGGTGAGGATCATCTCTTTTCGTCGCTCCGTGACAATCCGCCGCGCAATCCGGCGGGAGTCCTTTTCTTCGCCGAGCTTCCAAAAAATCTCCGCCAGCTCAGCTTCCGTTTTCGTGTTCACCAGATCGGCGGCGGTGGGACCGTCGCTCTGGTCAAATCGCATATCCAGCGGTCCGTCAACCCGAAATGAAAATCCGCGCGCCGGGTCGTCGACCTGATCCGATGAGATTCCCAGGTCGAGCAATATTCCCGCGCACTTGCCAATTCCTTCGCGTAATGCGACGCGCTCAAGCGCGTCGAACGAACTCGTTATGATTCGAATCTTCTGCGGGATATCCGAAAGCGACCCCTCGAGTCGGGCAACTGCCTGTGGATCACGGTCGAAGCCGTAGAGCCGGGCTTTTGATCCAAGCGCCGAGGCCATCGCACGAAGATGACCTCCTCCACCCGCAGTCAGATCGAGATACGTGCCTTCGGGATCGGTTACCAACAATCGAACGACTTCATCAACCAGGACCGGCTGATGCCCAGAGGCGTTACTCGCCCGCTGGAGCATTTCCAGTGAAGAGTCGTTCCGCGACATCCTCGTAGCTTCCCCCGAACTGTTCGAGGTAGTACGCAAAGCGCTCCGGATTCCAGATCTCGATCCATCGATTCACCCCGATGATGAGCAGGTCCTTTTTCAGACCGGCCTCGTTCAGCAGGTGGGTCGGGATCAGGATACGTCCGGCCTTGTCCGCTACAAGCGGTGTCGCCGAGGAATAAAACCGCCGACTGAAAAACCGAAAATCCCGTTGAGTGAAGTTGAGCGAGGCGAAGCGTTTCTGGATCTCCTCCCATTCGGCCTCCGGATAGAGCGATAGACACCCCTCAAGCCCTTTGGTGAGATAAATCTCACCGTCGAGCAGAGGCAAACTCCCCTCTCCCTTGACCGAACGGAGCTTGGCGGGCAGAGCCAGGCGTCCCTTGTCGTCAAGAGTCGTCTCGAACTGTCCGTAGAAACCGGTCACGCCTTTACCACTTTCTCCCACTTCAACCCAATTTTTCACACAAAGTAGGGAGTTTAGCCCCCAAGTCAAGCGGATTTTGGCGGACTATTGAAAAAAATTCTGTGGCTAATCCACTGTTTTCCAATGGGTAACGGGGGATGATTTTTTCAGAATCCGGGTCGTCAACGGCCCCATATGCTAACAAATGACCTTGTTTTTGTTGACAGTCTCGGCGAGGCAGTAACTCCGCCGCAAATCGGGGGACTGATCCCCTATCGCGAACGGGGCTGCTTAAAGCGCAAGTCTATCGGATTCTGACCTCCCCCGGCTAATCGATTGAAAATCAACACCCTGCCACTTCCTCAAATTGAAACCCGGACCCGGCTTTCGAGGCACTCGTCTTGCCTTTCTATAGGTCAGCTTCAAGGTGAAACAGGATGAAAACGCAACACGCCATACATAACGCATTGTACGCCTTTATATTAAGTGTGCTCACGGCTGTCCCGGCGGCGCAAGGCGCCACGATCCGATTCGACCGCTCGTATCTGACCCTCCTAGCCGCTTCATCCAATCTGGACCAGGCGTCACCACAATCGTATTTGGTCGCGCTTCCCGATGACGTTCGGGTTGAGGAGCTCAAATTTGTGTTGTACGGAGATCGCGTAATTGGCTTGGCGAGTCGCGACGATGCTTCCGATCTGCCAACCGCTGCTGAACAATCAGCGTACAAGCCTATTCGACCGTACTATCATTCGGGTACCGAGCCACTGACAATTCTGGGTGAAGTGACTTTGAACAATCAGCGATATGCTGAAGTTGTGGCGGCGTCCCGTTGGAGAGATTCAGACGGATATGTTCACGACATCGATAGCGTCTCGCTGAGTTTCGGGATTGAGCAAATCCCCGACAACGCACTCGTTCCGCGCAATATTGTAACGGATGTATTGAATTCAAACGCGCGAACCGGAGAAATCAGGACCGCGAGCGGTGAGTCGTTCGAGTATGTGATCGTCACCAGCCGAAATCTCGTTTCGGCTTTTGAGCCGCTTCGTCAATACCGTACCGCGCTGGGCATTCCTACTGCCATCAAAGCAGTCGAAGATATTCTCGGTCTGTACGCCGGCCGCGACGATGCCGAACGTCTTCGGAATTATCTCAAATCATTCTACTCCGACGGCGGCAGGTATGTCCTGCTTGGTGGCGATGCCTCGATCGTGCCGGTGCGCTACGCCTTTCCCTATATGACCGACACGGCGGTTGATCTTCATAACCAGTTGCTCTGCGATCTATATTTTGCTGATCTCACCGGCGAGTGGGATGTCGACAGTGACAATGTCTGGGGCGAGCGGTACCAGGATCAGCCCGATGCGACTCCCGAACTTTTGGTCGGAAGACTGCCGATCGACAACGCCGAGGCGGTGGCGACGTATATTAACAAACTCATCAGATACGAGACCAATCCCGGCGACGGCGACCCGTCATATCTTACTCGCACCCTTTTCTTTTCCGCCGATCAGATGCGCGACTACGGCACGGGCGGACAGCACCACGCGATTGCAATAGCGTATCCGTCGGAATTTGAGATCGACACCGCTACCGCTGTCGAAACGCCATCAGGCAACGCCGCCAACCCGACCAATGTCGGCCCGCTCGATCTACCCACCGCGGTGCGACAGGGATATGGTATTGTAAATGTGATCGCCCACGGCCGGTTCGACGGTTTTGTCTTTCGCAGTTCCGGCTACAACGAATTCCCTAAGCAGTATATGCTGACGAACGGATACAGCGATGTCCAATGTCCGTTCGACAGCTTGGGTTCGGCATCGTCGCCGTCGTTTTACTACTCTCTCGCCTGCGACAACGGCGGCTTCGACTTAGATCGACCCCCTTTCTCCTCGGTCGGTACGAATATGGCGCGCGAGCTGATTTCGTCTCCGAATGGCGCGGTCGGCATGGTTGGTAATACCCGCTGGGGTTGGATCGGATCGAGTTATCTGCTGCACAAGGCCTTCTTCGATTCGCTCTTTGTCGACCCCAATGACCCGGCGATTTACGCCATGTATCGCGCTCAACAGACCTATTGGTACTATCGGGATCTGGTGTACGGACAAATCTATTTCGGAGATCCGCTGGTGAAAGTGTACACGATACAGCCGCGACGCTTGTCAGTTACCGCAACCGCTACCGCGGGACAATGCACCGCCTCGGTTGCCTCGCACAGCGGTCCGGAAAGCGGGATCATAGTGACATTGTCCGACAGCATGGGAATCATCGAGTCGGCGGTGACGGCTACCGATGGCTCCGTTGAATTCAACTCGGAACTGGCGCTCGGGCAATCGTATGCGATCGCGTGTGCCGGCGACAACACCACAATCGGCTTTGTCTCGTTCACCTCGCAAATCGTTTCAGATGTGAATAACGAAGATGTTCAGCTTCCGACGAAATTCGAGTTGTACCAGAATTATCCCAATCCATTCAATCCGTCGACACAGATTTCATTCGACTTAGCAAAACCCGATCATGTCTCATTGGTGGTTTTCAATCTGACCGGACGAATGGTCGCGACCTTGCTTGATCAGACTTTGTCGGCGGGGAATCACACGGTGGTTTGGGACGGACACGACCACGACGGAATTGAAGCTGCCAGCGGCGTCTACTTCTATCGACTGATGTCGGGCGAGTTCAGCGCGACACGGAAGTTGGCGCTTGTACGGTAGGTTCTTTCGGTTTAAATGCCGCCCACACCAGACGCGGCATCAATCCGGCCAGCAAGAGCAGTCCGCACATCCACAACAGCGGATATTCGTGTGGCCTTGCGTATTTTTTCAGATACCGATAGAGCGACTTGTGTGACTCGATGACCATTTTGGTTGGCCGACGGCGAGTTGAGCCGCCGACAAAGTGCTCGATTACACCTGAGGGGCAATACCAGAGCGCATAGCCGGCGTCGCGCATCCGGCGACAGAAATCGACATCGTTAAAGAAGATCGGGAATGATTCGTCGAGCAAGCCTGCTTTGTCAATCACGGTCCTTGGCACCAGCATCGCCGCACCCATCGGCTGTTCGACCTGCATCTGGATTTCGTGGTTGAACCAGGTCATTTTCCAGGCGCCGAAAGTTCGGCTTTTCGGAAAGAATCGATCTAGCAACAGCGCTTTGTAAATAATGAAACGGTGTCTCGGCAAGGCCCGCGCCGAATACTGAAGTACTCCGTCAAAGCCGACAAATTTAGGCCCCACCATACCGATATTCGAATCCGACTGAAGTTTTTTCAGCAGCGCTTCAAGGCACCCTTTACGAATGCGAATGTCTTGATTGAGAATCCATAGATTTCCCCCCCGAGCGGCCATGATCCCGGCATTCACACCTCTGGCGAAACCCAGGTTGGATGAGTGAGCGATTATTTTTGCGTCGGGCGCCACACTTTTCACAATTTCGAGTGATCGGTCGGTCGAGCCGTTGTCGACGATGATAATCTCATGCGAGTATCCTTCGAGATCGGACTTGAGGGTGGCAAGACACTCGGCCAGAAACCTTTCGCCGTGATATGAAATGACGATCGCTGAGATTTCAATTCTCGAGGTGTTCATATCAATTCTGAGAACAAGTCGGCGAATTTTTCTGCCTGCATGCGCGATCCATACGGCCGGGCATATTCGGGGCGCGAATAAATCACGGCTTTGCCGGTGATAGTTGACTCGACAAGCTGTGCCACACGTGCTTGAGCACTCGATGTTTCGTCAGAGGCAAAGCACCACCCGTTGCCGGTCCCGGAAATGATCGACGCTATTTCGCTTTTCGGATCGGCATTGGACATAATCGGTCGCCCCGATGCCAACAGATCGTACACCCGCCCCGGCACAAACTGCAGACCCTCGGGCTGGGACATACCGAGATAGACAGCATGAGTTGTGTTCAGCGCCTCGATCGTCTCGACGCGTGACAGGTGACCGAGGGATCTCAACTCGCAGTATAGATTTCGCTTTTGCATATCGGCATGCATCAGTTCGGCATCTGCTTGTCCGACCTGCACGATTTCGATTCGCTTAGCCACATTGGGCAACGCCGAAGTCACCTGCGAGAGGAGATCGACCAGCCAAAGCCATGACTCGCGGTCGACGCCATGACCAAGCATGCCCAATCGGAATATGCTGTTGTCGGTCGGCGGCTGCCATGCCTGCGCGAATTGTTCGTTGTAGGCATTGCGTATGACCAAGCCGTTACCGACATAGTCTGCGATACTTTGATTCACAGCGGTAACACGCACGGCGTTGCGGCGGATATCGTCAAGCATCTCATTCCCGCGATCAATCTGAGAAGGGCGGGAATACGTCTGCTCAACGGGAGTTACCGACCAGTAGTCGCGGAAATCGGCGACCCACGGAATATCGAATTGAATCGACAGTTGGCGCGCGACCAAATGACAAGAGACCGGCGGAGAAGTACTCATCACGACATCGTAGTTGTGTGCTTTGCAGAGCTTTTTTCCTAGACGCACCGCCGGGCCGACCCATCCGACTTTTGAGTCTGGGAAGAACCGTGATGACGCCACTTGTGCTTTGGCGATGGCGCCGGCTTTGACGTTCCGGACACCGAGAAGATACAGAATCCGCTGTGGATCGTACGAGCCGCTTCGGTTGATGCGCGATGAATCGAGCTGATCGGCCAGTTCCCATTCGTAACCGCGATAGGCCACGGGCTTGACTGTCAGCATATCGCAATCCCAGCCGACTTTTGGCAATTCCTGAAACAGATTCAGCGGACGGCCGATGCCGCCCATGCCGAGCGGCGGGAAGTAGTAACAAATGAGCAGGACGCGTCGGTTCATGGTTGCGCCCCCGAAATTGACATAATCGCGCCGATTGTTTCGGCAATTGTGTTTTCGAAGATTGCTTCACGCTTGACTCGCTCGTGATTTGTGATACGGACTGTTCGACAAATGTCCGGCGAAGCAACAATTTCACGAACTGCCTGCCGCAGGGATTCTTCGTCGCCGCGCCCAATGAGAAAACCACTCTCCCGACTCATCCACTCGCGCACACCCGGGATATCGATACAGATCGGGACCAATCCAAGTCCGCAGGCCTCGATCAGCGACGCCGGCGACGAGTCGGACAGCGAGGCCGAAAGATAGACATCGTGCTCGCTCAGCACCTGTATGTATCGATCGCGCGGAAACCGTTCGTAGAGCTGAACGCCCTGCAAACCGAGTTTGGTGCACGATTCTCGAAATGCAGCGATCATAGATCCCCAGTTGGGTACTGTCAGAGTGACCTCACCTGACTTCAGCAATGGCGCCAGTGCTTTCAAAGCAAATTGGTTGTTATAGATCGGCTCGTGATGGCGCGGCATGATGATGCGAAGCGGCTTTGTGAATTTTCGAGTGGCGTCGCCGAGAGCGAGATACTTTCTCTCAATACCCCACGGGAGGATTTTCGAGGCACGTATCGAGTGTATTTTATTCGCTTCTTCCATGAGATACGTCGAGTCGGCGATCACCAGTGCGGCTTTCTTTAGGGCGGTCACTGCCTTACGTCTGTGCATCGCGGACTTCCCCGGTACTTGCAGAATATCTGAACCCCACAAATGCAAGACAATGGGCGGACTGATTTGGTCGACAGCTCTCGCCGCCAGCCAGCCGTAGCCGGTGGCAAAGTGCGCATTCACAATGTCGGGCTTGAATTTGTCGATCAGCGCCCGTACCTGTCGCACCGCACAATAGTAGTGGAGCTGCGGAATCTGGCCGACGCGTTTTAGGTGCACGTGTAGCATCTCGCCATGCTCAAGCGAGGCCGCAACGACGCGACATCCCTGCGCACGCAATTCGCGAACATATCGCTCGGTATGAAACGAACGGGCATCGGCGAGCACGAGAATTCTATGCGGCTGATTCACGGAAGCAGTCTCCCGAGCCATGACCGACATTCGAGCGTGCGATACCGATACTCGCTCCCGCCCCATTTCTTTTTGTAGTCGAGCACACCGGTCGCTTCGGGTGGCGTCGCGCCAAGATTCAGGTATCTGAATCCTTCACTCTTACATTTTTCAATGGCAAAGGCGGTGATCGCCTGATTGGGCTTGAGCGACGAGAACTGTTTGTCGAAATAGATTTGCCAGTTGAGGGCTGTTGTGCGATCTACTATGAACACATGGGCGGCGGCTAACCTGGCTTGGTGGGCGACACATAGAATCTGAAATCTGAAATCCCGTTCGGCCAATTCGACGAAGTCGGCCCAGAACTGAGGTGAGTACTTTGGTGCGCGGCCGTGCCGAGATTCAGTTGCAGACATCAACGCGAGGAATTCCGTCAGCTGTGTTTTTCGATCGAACGGCACGACCTGCACACCATCGCGCACTGTCTTGGCGATTTCGCTTCTGAGCGTTTTGTCGGGTGGAAACTCGCCTGTCGCTGTGGAAATATCAATGAGCGAGGTCTGCTGCTCTACAATTTTCCCGTGCGACTCGGGTAGGGTCTTATCGAAATCAGTGATATGCGCTTTGAGATATCCCTCTCGAACAATTGCATTCACAAGCTCAGCACAGATTTCCTTCCTCATCGCTGTGTGATTGACAGACACCCACACCGGCGCCGGAAGGCCGTCGATCAAGGCCTGCAGCCGCGTAAGCATTCCGCTGCCGCGCAATACCACCGGCATAGCGCCCGCCGGTTCATCATCAGCAGTGACGACAAAATATCCGGCGCGGCCGAATTCTCGTTTGAGCAACGCCACAAATGCAGGCGCGGTGTACGGCGAAAACTCAGTAAGCGACTCTGCGAGTCCCGCCGGAATTGCTTCCACCGGTACAAACATGCTTTTCATTTGTTTCGCACTAACAGAAATTTGCCGGTGCCGACTGATCCGTCGGTCTCCGATGTAATCACGAAGAAATAGACTCCGGAGGCCACCGGTTTTCCCTGATCGTTGGTTCCGTTCCAGCCGCTGCCGACCGGAATCTCTGCCACCCGGACGCCGTCGACTGTGACAATCCGCACCATCCCCGGTTGAGAGAAGTTAAATCTGATCAGATCGCTTGATGCATTGATAACGAACGGATTGGGAAACGCGAGAACCGACTTGACATCGGCAGTCGGCTTCCCGAACAGTGATCGAATGATCGACATGCCGCCGTCAGTCGCGATATAGATATCGCCGCTTTGGGCATCGTAACGGATGGCGTTGACCGCATCGTTGACCAGCCCGCTGTTTGCTGATTTCAGGACGGTGAACTCGCCTGAAGTAATGTCGAGGCGCGCCATACCGGTCGACGAGCCGAGCCAGGCATTGCCGCGCGGATCGAACGCAATCGCCTGGACATCAGGACCGAAATCTGCCGGCAGTCCGACCGTCGTAAAGCGCGGATATCCGTTGAGCAACCGAGACACGCCGAAACTTGTCCCGACCCAGAGATCGCCGGTCGGCGAGAAGCGCACACAGTTGACATCGTTGGCCACGAGCGGCCCGGACGTGTTGGTGTAATGACGCGAAGTATCGTCGTTTTTGTTGCGAAAATCCGGGCCGAGATCGACAACAAACAACCCGTTGGTACGACTCCCTACCGCCACGAGCGATCCGTAAAGGTCAATGCACCAGGCCTCGTCATCGGTTATACCGTCGGCGAGGCCGAGCGAATCCCACCCCGTCGGCGAATCCAGATCGGTCAGATCTCCGAACGCGACCGGATAACCACTTAGGGCGCGAAACGCCGTAGCAAAGATATAGCGATCGTTCAGCGCCAGTGAGCGGATGAAAATATAAGAAGCGCCGCCGACATCGTTATTGCCGCGAAGGGAGGAATTGTTTTCATCGTAGTTTTGTTCGCTCACGCCCTCGAGCAGCCACAGCCCATTTCCCTGTGTGCCGATCCAGGGCCGTCCCGATGAATCCAACGCGCCAACCAGCGGCTCACCGGAAAACGCGCGCGGCTCCCAGCCCGCCTCGGCTTCTTGATATGCGTGTTTGGTTTTGAAAAGACCGGTAAGCACTCCGTCACGTCCGATAACAACATCGCGCACGCCTGTCGCCGGAAGTCCGGTGTACGGATAAGACTCAAACGTCCCACCCGAGTTTTCGTAAAGACCGGTCTCACCCAATAGCCCGAGCCAGCGATAGGCGCCGGTATTGGTACCGTTAACGGGAAAAATCGGCAGCCCGAATGTCCCGAGATTGCTCAGCGTGCCGCCTTTCAACACCGCCAGACCATCCGGCAAGTATATGAACATCGAGTCGTTTTCGATTTTCATCTCCGTCACCCACGGCGGCGAACCGAAATTGAGATTGGTCACCGTATCGGCGCCGCGATCCAGTCGAAAGAGGCCGTCGCTGGTCCCGATGTAATAGTTTGATTCAAATAACACAACTCGGCGCGGCTGCGATGAGCCAAGTTCCGGATACTGGCCCGGTCCCCAGACTGTCCAGTTGGCGGGGACTTTCAGTTGAGCCGGCGCTGAGCGATCGCCGACGGCAATCCCCGCCGAGGTCGCCAGCCAGATCGAGTCACCGACCAGAAGAATATCATTTACAGCAGGTGAAGTGTTGAGCGCGCCGAACATCGTATAGCTGTCTTGTATCTGGCCGCCGTCATTCAACTTTGAGAACAGTACGAGCCCGATCGAGGTCCCCACCCAGATGTTGTCACCGTCATCAGCCAGGCACAAGAGCCGAATCGATTTCCCGTCCTGATCGACAAACGGAAAACGATCCGATCCGTTGGAGCTGAATTTGATCAGCCGCCCCTGGGCCGCAACCCATTTTTGACCGTCCGCCGCTTCGATGATATCGGTCAGATCGGTCGCGCCGAGACTTGAGAGATTGTCGTAGATTGCGCCCGGTTTGGTTGGATCGGTAATTACCAGCAACCCGCCCGCTGTGGCGGCAAAGACGGTGTCATTGATTGTCCGCATTCGGCGAACATCTTTGAGCGATGTGAGCGTGGTCCAGTGCAGTTCGGCCGCAGTGACCACAACTGAACTGACAACGAACGCAAGTATTGTGAAACAGATTAACGTCTTAGAAAGCGGCGACTTACCCATCGTATGGGAATTATACCGCAAACAAGAAGGGTTATCAAGAACGACCCTTTGCCCGCCACATCGCCGATCTTGGTAAATACCGAATACTCATCAAGCAAGCCCACCCGCCCCACCAGCGCTTTGACGACATCGAGCGGAAGCTCTTCATGAATACGGCCGTAACCGTCGACAGTGTACGTTAAGCCGCTGTTGGCGCAGCGCGCGATCCAGCAGCGGTTCTCCACGGCGCGTGTGACAAAAATTCGCGAGTGCATGTGAAGCGCAATCGATGTCCCCCACCAACTGTCGTTGGTGATACCGACAAGGAACTCGGCCCCCTTGCGCACCAGTCTGCGGGAGTACTCGGGGAAAGTCGACTCGAAACAGATCAGCACACCGTACGATTTGTCCGGCAGTTTGAACAAGACAGATGAATCGCCCGGATAAAAATCCGACCACCAGTTGATTTCCATGGTCTTGATAAACGTCAGATACTTAATCAGGAATTCCTGTCGCAAGAACGGAATCTCATCCTGATACGGCACTGCTTCGGTGAACGGCACCAGATGCACTTTGTCCTGCCGCTGTTCGATCTGCCCGCCGGGGTTGAACTGGAAACAAGAATTGAAATACCGATTTTTGCCGTCACGCATACCGTCCGCCATCGATCCAACCAGATGATAGCCGAAACTGCGGGTGGCCATATCGCCGACCATGCGCTGATGGAATAAATCGCTGGACAAATAGGCCGGCGCCGCGGTCTCGGGCCAGACATAGAGCAGGACATCACTGTCCTTCACCGACTGCGAAAGCGAATCGTAGGTACGGAACGACCGGAACTCGGTGTCGACTCCCCACTTGATTTCATTCGGGATCGAACCCTGCAACAGCGCGACGGGTACAGTGCCGGGCTTCGGATAAGGCGGCATCACTGCCCAGCCAAAACAGCAGAGACCGACCACAACAGCCAACGATATCAGCCCGGCCGTCAATCTCCGGTCGGGGCGCAATTCCGGACGAATCAACTGAGCGACGAGCACATTCACTGCGACAATCAGAAATGACAGCCCATGCACCGAGATGACCGATACGATTTGCAGAATCCACAAATAGTATGATTGTGTGTATCCCAGATCAGACCATGGAAAAGCGATTTGCCCAAGCGTGCGGAAATACTCAAGCCCGACCCAGAGAAATGGCGCCGCCACCCAGCCGTAGACTGGCTTCCAGTGATACAACTTGTTGAAGAGTATCAACACGAACGCATAGTAAAAGCCGAGAATGAACACCGTAGCAAAGAGCCCCGGCGGCGTGACAACCCACAACCAATAGAGCGAAAAGAGCGAGAAGAAGAATCCGAAGAAGTACGCGGCGTTGAACGCCTCTCGCCCTTTCAAGCGCGCGATGATCGTAAGCGGTCGCGCGAGCGAAATCCACGCCAGAAATCCAAATGGCAGCGGATAATAGGCAAATGAAAGAAGAAACGCCCAGATCAGAAGCTCAAATCGGCGCAGGCGCAGATCCGTGCTCTGCGGCAAAATAAAACGGCCGATTTTGCGGAAAAGACCCACCGGTGACTCAGCCCCGGATCAAAAGCGACTGCCCGGTCATCTCTTTGGGTTTGGGTAGTCCGAGAATCTCAAGAATGGTCGGAGCGACATCGCACAACTTGCCGCCGTCGTGAAGCGCGAGCTTTTTCCCGCCTGCCGTGGTGATCTTTCCCGACGGATCATACACAATAAAGGGCACCAGATTGGTTGTGTGAGCTGTCCACGGGCCGCCGGTGTTTGGATCGATCATCATGTCGGAGTTGCCGTGATCAGCGGTGACGAGCGCCACGCCGCCTTGCGACGCGACCGCTTCTAGCAACCTGCCAAGTCCCCGGTCGACTGCCTCGCACGCGCGCTTGGCTGCGTCGAATACGCCGGTGTGCCCGACCATATCGGCATTGGCATAGTTCAGCAGCACAAAGTCGTACTTGCCCGATTTGATTTTGTGTACGGCGTTTTCAGTCACTTCGACTGACGACATTTCCGGCTGCAGGTCATAGGTCGGAACTTTCGGCGAGGCGATCATATCGCGATCTTCGCCCTGATACGGCTTCTCGTTGCCGCCGTTGAAGAAATACGTGACGTGCGCGTATTTCTCGGTCTCGGCCGTGCGAAGCTGTGTCTTGCCTGCTTTGCTCAACACCGACGCCAGAATATTTTTTATCTGCGCTTTGTGGAAGGCCACTTTGGCGCGGTAAAAGGCCTGATCGAAACTGGTCATGGTGACTAGTTCCACGTCCGGCGCTTCCGGATGTGGGTAGCCGGCGATATCATTTCCCGCCAGCATGTACGACAGTTGTCGCGCCCGGTCGGCCCGGAAATTGAACATGATCGCAACGTCGCCGGTGTACACCCTGCCATTTTCAAGCGAACCCAGCACCATCACAGACGGCTTGATAAACTCATCGGTGATGCCGTTGGCATACGACGTCTCCACCGCTCTGATTGGATCATCGAAGTATTCGCACTTGCCATAGACAATCGCACGGTACGCTTTGTTGGTGCGATCCCAACGACGGTCCCGATCCATTCCGTAATACCGACCCATCACGGTCGAAATCTGTCCGACACCAACGGCATTGAATTTGTCAACAACCTGCTTGATGAAGTTGATTCCCGACTGCGGCGGCGTGTCGCGACCGTCGGTGAACGCATGCAAATAGAGCTTGGCGACATGGCGCTGCTTGGCCATATCGATAAGTGCGAAGAGGTGCTTCATCGACGAATGCACGCCGCCGTCGGAGACCAAACCGAACAAGTGCAACGCGTGATTCTGTGCCACCACCCGATCCATCGCGGCACAAAAGACGTCGTTATCGAAAAATGAGCCGTCGTCGATGGCTTTATCGATGCGGGTGATATCCTGATAGACAATTCGCCCCGCGCCAAGATTCAAGTGGCCGACCTCGGAATTTCCCATCTGTCCGACCGGTAACCCGACCGCCGGGCCGGAACCGTCGATCTTTGTCCACGGACAGGTCGCAAGCAACTTGTCGTAATTGGGCTTGATCGCCGCGGCCACGGCGTTATCCGGCGTCGCGTCGCGCAAACCCCAACCGTCGAGTATGACAAGTAAAACCACGGTGTTACACCAATCTGACTTTTGCTGTTTGTCGTTTGATCACGCCGATGCGATAGCTTTTTTCGCCGCCCGCACTAAGGTCGTCGATGATCTTGTCGGCATCTTTGGGCGCGACAACCATCACATATCCGATTCCCATATTGAACGCGGAGTACATGTCTTCGCTATCCAGATTCCCCGCTTTGCCGAGCCAGTTGAAAACCGGCAAAACCGGCCAGCTTTTCTTTTGGACAATCGCGCCGAGTCCGTCGGGCATGATGCGATTGAGATTTCCCGGAAGCCCGCCGCCGGTGATATGCGCCATGCCGTGAATCTCAAATTTGTCCAGAAGCGGGAAAACAATATTGGCATAGCACCGGTGAACCTGCATCAGCGCCTCAGCGACGGTCGATCCAAGTTCGTCGATGCGCGTTTCCGGTTTGACTTTGGCGACATCGAATGCCGCGCGACGCGCCAAGCTGTAGCCGTTCGTGTGCAGACCATTTGAAGCCAGCCCGATACAGACATCGCCTTCGCGCACGGTCGAACCGTTTATGATCTTGTCCTGATCGACCATACCGATCACGAACCCGGCCAGATCATATTCGCCGGCGGTGTAGAAATCTGGCATTTCAGCGGTTTCACCGCCAAGCAGTGCGATACCGGCATTGCGACAGCCACGCGCCAAACCGGAGACAACTTCGGCTATTACTTCGGGCTGTAATTTGCCAGTCGCCACATAATCCAAGAAGAACATCGGCCGCGCCGCATGAACCAGTATGTCATTGATACAATGATTGACGAGATCTTCGCCGACCGTATCATGTTTGCCGGTCATGAATGCCAGTTTGAGTTTGGTGCCGACGCCGTCGCACGACGACACCAGCACCGGATTCTTCATCCCGCCGAAGTTGGGCTTGAAGAACCCGCCGAACGATCCGATTTCTGAGAGAACGCCTGAGTTGAAAGTCGAGCGGGCCAGTTCTTTGATACGGGCGACCGCCTCGTCGCCGGCCTTGATATCAACACCCGCCTGCGCGTAGCTAAGCTTTGCAGATTTTGCGTCGGTCATGGGACCAAAGGTACAGCGGTGCGATGTTCAAGTCAACGGGCTGGAGACCTCTCGGTACGACGTGGTGTCAGGTGCCCTCACCTTACACTCTTGCTCTCCACTCTACGATACTGTATCATACAAAAGGCCGAAGGCCCAATCAGCATTCGGCCTGGCACAGCCAGCGCCTATAGCTCAACTGGATAGAGCATCTGCCTTCGAAGCAGAGGGTTGGGGGTTCAAGTCCCTCTGGGCGCACTTTGAATTCCAAAATCTTTGTAGGGCGGGTCCGTCTTCGAACCCGCCGTTCTTTTATTCAAAGAAGTATGGAAGCAAGAGAAGACCTATTATCACAAACCCAGTCGCAGTATACCCTGCAAGAATGTGTGGCCGGTGGATTTGATCGAGTCGTCGAATCTCAACACCATTTGGCGGCTTGTATATGTAAAACAGCTCGTAATACTCGCTTCTGACGAAATACGAAGCAACCGGGAAAAGAGGGATGAATAGAAAAGTAGCCCATTCTGTGCAGATATATCCGTTCTCGACTACTTCATGCCCATAATACTTGCTCCCGACAGCAAGAATTGTCATAGAACTTTGCCCTTGGAGTCAGCGGCTGTTTCGTTCGCTCTTCGTAGTTCGAACGGCAACTCTGCCTCAAACTTCATCTTCTTCCCCGACACCGGATGTACGAATTCTAGTCGTATCGCGTGAAGCGCCTGGCGAGGCAAGTCGGACAAAATCGCTTTGGCTTTCAATCTTTCGGATAGCGACAGTCCATTGTGCCAGCTCTCGCGCCCGCCGTATTCCGGATCGCCCAGCACCGGATGTCCCAGATGCGATAGATGCACGCGTATCTGATGTGTTCGCCCGGTTTCAAGCGTGATCTCAAGCTGATCGTACGATTTGTACCGCTCGATCACTTTGTAGTGCGTGCGGGCTTCGCGCGAGTGTTTGGCCGCGACGATCATCTTTTTGCGATCACGGTGCGACCGACCGATTGGTAAATCAATGGTGCCTTCCACCTCTCTAA
>CAYVWS010000027.1:0-21032 GCA_964455535.1 uncultured Ignavibacteriales bacterium
GCTATGGATCCCACAGCTGCGACTTGACCAAGATTGGAAACCGATGTCAGCATCGTCAGGGAATCATAGGGTCGCGAAAAGTAATCGACGGGGAATGTCTTTTCGAGCGATTCACCCATTGAGATAATCGCGGCGATGGGCTGGGGTTGGTAGCCGAGATAAACATAGTCGGCGCCGTAGGTTTTGTGATATTCGGCTGCCGCTTGTTCCATCAGTTGGTTGCCGATTCCCGTTCCCTCTGCCAAGAGCGCCACGCCAATCAGCTTGTGGTTGTGCGAAAAAAGATGTCGCAGCACGGCCACTGATAGCGGACGAATCTCCGGAAGTGCGGAGGCCTCGTGATCAAACGAGACAATGATAGTTGAACCCGATGGGAGTGAATCGAGAAAAGCGTAACACTTCTTCGTTTCCACCGATGGAGGTGTATCAAGCGAGGTATTGAGCAGCATTGCCGCGACGATCACGATCAGGAGTCCGGCGAATATCCAATGTCGCGACGAGAGTGAGTTCATCAGCTCTTCCCTATCCAAGTGCGCTCAATGCCAAGAATGACGCGAAGCGAGGTGGTCAGTGAGCCCAGACCGATGCCAATCAGGATAGCGCGGCGTGCGGCCATTGATGGCGTGTTGCGCACCCAGTCGGTGAAGCCGGGAAACTGCGCCCAGAGATGTTCGCCCAAGGCCGAGCGACTGATCAACACCAATACTGCGGCAACCAAAAGGACAGTGGCAGCAACCGAGCGGGCGCGAAATCCGCGATAGGAAGCCGACGCGACAAAGAAAGCCAGCAAAGCAAAGACGGTTGATTGAAGCGGAATCTGAATATTGTCAAAGACCCACATGAACGGTGAGCCGGTGCCTCTCCCCCATCCGATAGCAAGAATGGGCATTGCCAGCATGGCCACGATGGACAGCCAGCGAAACCAGATCTGATTGCCGTTAGAGATGGCTTTCAGATTTACTTTCAGAAAACTCGCGACGCCCACAATTATCGCGCAGCCGAAGATGATTTGCCAATACGAATCGACCAGAATTTGATTGAGCGCCTGGGCGGTAGGATGAGCGGAAAAATACAACAGGAATAAGGCGATGCCGAAAACAGTGGCGATAAGTTGGGGCAGGCGACGGACCATCAGAATTTCCACCAGCTCGCGGAGGGATCAAAAGTGGCCCAGACCGAGGCCAGGCATAACAGTGCGGCCAGAACTACTTTGAGTATGTCCTGTGCTCGCACTGAGGCAAGAATCGCCGGGTCTTTGGAAAGATAGCCCGAGGCGGCGAAGAGTTCCTCGCCGATCAGAGTGTAGTCGCAGGCGACGATGAAGAAGGCGAGCTGAATAGTCGAATCGGTTCCGGCGACTTGGATAGCGCCGATCGTGTTCCCGGTTTCGGCCAGGATAAGTGATTCAGCTTCGAAAGTGCCGAGCAAAAAGACCGCCGCTGGCTTGTGGCGGCTGATCATACCGTCGACCGCCGCCGCATACCCGAATTGCGACGACGACACATATTGGATATTCTCTTCGCGGTAGCGGTCGGCAAAACCGCTGCGGACATAGCTTTCTTTGACTACTTCCTGCGCGACCGACATGATGACCGGATCGTGTGTCGGAAAGTAAAGCTGACAATCATAGGTGGCTGTTTTTTCGGAGATGTGGCTCAGGATATTCAATGATGCAAGGGTAGTAGGTCGTTGAATGTCTCCCCCCCAGCCCGGCGTGTATAAGACCGGACGGGCCATTTCAGTGGCGCGACCAATGGCATCATCGACCGCCGACAAGCCCGATATACGGCGGATAGAGTAACCGGATTTCCCTTTGGCTGAGTAGGTCGTGTAGAGAACCAAGGTTATGGCGACAAGCGCAAAGATCAGGACCGGGAGTTTAGATTGATCGAACCATGCAGTTTGATCGGCCAGTGCGATGATAACAGCGAACAGGGACATACCGTAAGCAGTCGTTTGAATAGGACCCGTTCAACAAAAAGATTTTTTGCTGGACAGCGAATTTGCCCCCGATATATTTGAGCAACATGAAGATAAGCGAGACCAGACTGATGAGACTCAAAGCCCAAACCGGGTTCATTTTCTTTGCAGCTTTACTCGGCAGTTATTCGATTTCAGTCGCGGCGACCACGATTGAGTGGTGGCAATTCTGGACCGATCCGGAAATCAAGCCGACGATTATGCAAATGGTGTCGGAGTTTGAGAAAGCCAATCCCGATATCAAAGTAAATGTGACCGATCTCACCTGGGCGAACGGTCAGGAAAAGATCGCGGTGGCCTTTGCCGCCAATGCCGGTCCGGATGTACTTGAAATCGGCTCGGATTGGATTGCACAGTTTGCGGCCAATGATCGACTACTGGATATCAAATCGGCCGTCGGTGCGGATGCAACTCAGTTTGACGGATTCGCACTGGCAACATACAAAGAAAAGATCTACGGGTTCCCCTGGATACTCGGCACCCGTGTGCTGTTTATCAATAAGGATGTGTTGGCCAAAGGCGGCGAAAACCGGGATTTTGTCCCGACCAGCTGGCCGATGCTGAATGCCTCCGTTACGAAAATATCCGGGCTTGGCAACAAGCAGTTTTTCGGATGGGGATCGAATGCGCCCGAGAAGCACCGGCTGTACAAAAAGTATCTCCCCTTCTTCTGGTCATCTGGGGCGCAGTTCTTTACCGACGACAATCGGTATTGTGTAGTGTCGTCGGTGCAGGCGGTCGATGCCCTCAAGTTCTACAAGGATCTGAATGACAAAGGATTTGTGGCCGATCAACGCGGTATAGAGGATGCCTGGCTGGCGGGAAAGGTTGGGTATATCATCTCCGGCGATTGGCTCATCAAGAGAATCGAACTGGAAAAGCGCCAAATCGAATACTCGACGACATTTATTCCCGGTCCCAAATACCCCGGCAAATCGTTTATGGGCGGCGAATTCCTTTCGATAAATTCCGCTTCAACTCATCAAGCAGAAGCGCTCAAGTTTATCAAATTCATGACCTCACCTGAAAACCAGTTACTCTTTTGCAAAGCGAATCGCTCGGCGAATCCGTCGAGTGTGCAAGCGCAGGCCGATCCGTATTTTCAGCAAAACAACAATCTGCTGACTTTCATTCGGCAATTGAAGCAGTCGGAGCATCCGCCGGTTGATCCGGACTGGCCGGCGATGGAAGATATCATTGAAAGAGCGGTCGAAGACGCCTTGTTCGGTCAGCGACTTCCTGCAACGGCGCTCCGCAATGCCCAGCTCGAAATCACGCGCCTGATGCAAAAATGAGTCGTCAGCGGGTAGTCGCTCAGCTTCTGACTCTGCCGTGGCACCTGACTTTTCTTTTGTTCTTTGCGTTTCCGCTGGTCTTTGCGTTCGTCCTCTCCCTTACCGACTATCAACTACTTACCAAGGGATTCAATTGGATCGGATTCGATAACTACCGCGAGTTGTGGTCTGATCCGGCTTTTGTCTCGGCGCTCAAGAATACGTTCATTTTCGTCATTGGGACCATTCCGGCGACCACGATCTTCGCCCTGATAATGGCGATGCTGGTGCATCCGCCGCTTAAGGGTCGCGGCTTTTTCAGGTCAGGACTTTTTCTGCCGTGGATTACGTCGCTGGTGGTGGTCGCACTGGTCTTCACCAATCTCTACAGCCGGGGCGGGTATGTCGCGACGCTTTGCGAAATGGTAGGCATCACACCGCCGACGAACGGCTTCCTGCTTGACAGCGGCACTGCGCTGTATGCGATCATGGCGATGGATGTCTGGAGTTCAGTCGGATACTACATGCTGATTTTTCTGGCCGGGCTTCAGGCGATTCCCGATGAGCTATACGAGACGGCGGAAGTGGCCGGGGCATCGAAAACCCGCCAGTTTTTCAGCATTACCCTCCCCTTGCTGCGTCCTGTCGCCGTGTTTGTGGTGGTCATCAATTCGATCAAGTCATTTCAGGTGTTCATCGAGATATTCATGATGACCAAAGGTAAATTCGAGACATCCACACTGGTCTATTTCATGTACGATATCGGGCTTTCAAATTCATATCGATTCGGGTATGCCTCGGCGGTCGCCTATTTTCTTTTTGCAGTGATCGCGCTCTTTTCGGTTGTGCAGCTGGTGGCGCTCAGGCGAAGGGGTCCAGTGTGGTAGGCCGCAGTAATGGAGTCGGAAAGTCTTTTCGATATGTCGCGTTGAGCATACTTCTGGCGGCGACAGTTTTTCCGATGGTGTGGATGTTCCGCGTGGCGTTTCTACCCAAGAGTGTCGATTTAGCGGGGTTGATTCCGTGGGGGGGCGGTGTGACAGCCGCCAATTTCGGCGATCTTTTTAGCACGGGCGGCATTCTGACGCCGTTCATCAACTCGGTATTGGTGGGCATACTGGTGACGGTCGGGAATGTCGTCTTCTGCTTCATGGTGGGATACGCGCTGGCCCGACACCGGTCGGTGTGGAACAAACTTGCGTTCGGCAGTTGTTTACTCGTGTTGATGGTGCCGGCGCATGTCACGATCATCCCGCTCTACCTGATGGCGATCAAGACCGGATGGTACGACAGCTATTTTGCGTTGATTGTACCGTGGCTTGTCACCCCTATTGGAATCTTTTTGGTCAAACAGTATGTGGAAGGCATCCCGGCGGCGCTAGAAGAAGCTGCGCGAGTCGACGGCGCCGGCGAAATGACAATCTTGTTTCGTGTGGTGATGCCTATTTGCAAACCGGTATTGGTCGTTTTGGCGATACAAGTATTTGTCACCAATTGGAATTCATTCTTGTATCCGTTCATCCTGACCTCTCGCGATTCACTTCGTACGCTTCCGGTCGCACTGGCGATGCTTCAGGGGCACCAGGCAATCGACTGGCCGCATCTGATGGCCGGAAGTGTGGTGGCCGTGCTGCCCGTTCTGGTCGTCTTCTTTGTCATGCAGCGACATATCCTGAGCGGAATCATGTCGGGCGGACTCAAACAGTAGGCCGAAATTTTTCATTTGCAAGGAAGAACCCCGATCGCCAGATTGGTGTATAAGTTGAGGTACTACAATTTCCCCCATTAGAAAGGAACAATGGAGATGAAACACGTTAGTATTGCCGCACTGCTGGCCCTTGCCCTGGCGGGATGCGGCGTCAAAAAGGACTATGTGGCTCAGCAGATCGCCGAGTCGGAATCGCGCACGAATGCGAAGATCGACACTAACGCCTCGCTAAGCGCCACCGATATCGCCCGGCTGCAGCAGCTCACCAGCGAGCTGAGCAAGAAGACTGATATGGCGCTCAACAAGGCGTCGGGATTTGAAAACTACCAGGTGATCTGGTCTGGTGAGATCAATTTCTCCTTTGATTCCTGGGAGGTCGACAATGTCGGCGAACAGATTCTGAACGAGGCCGGCCAGAAAATGCAGGATGTCAAAAACTCGCTTCTGGAAGTAGCCGGTCACACCGATGCCACCGGGTCATCGCAGTACAATCTCACGCTCGGGGAACGCCGGGCCGATGCCGCCAAGCGGTATCTCAACGACCATTTCGGCGTGTCGCTGTATCGGATGTTTTCGATTTCCTACGGAAAGTCCAAGCCAGTCGCGATGCCCGATCAGCGCCAGGCGGGCGCGAAGAACCGTCGGGTTACATTGCAGCTGTGGGGACCGATGCCGACTATGTCGTCAAACGACGCGGCCACCAACTAACCACGCTTAACCAGACAATTCAAAAACAGCGGAGATTTACTCCGCTGTTTTTTTGTCATGCGGTCTATCTCAATTCGACGCTGAATCTGAATCAGACTTGGTGATAACCAATTGTGGAAAAGGGATCTCGATCTTCTCGGTGCGAAACCGATTCAGGATTCGTTCGCGCATCTCGGAACCGACCGCCCATTGATCGGAGGTATGACCGACGCGGCAAAACAAAGAAATGTCAAGGGAACTAGTACCGAATTGGTCAAACGAAAAGCTGGGCGGTGGTGTCTTGAGCACTTTGGGGTGTTTGGCTGCTTCGTCAAGGATGATCGCGCGAACTTTCGCGATATCGGTACCGTAAGCCACACCCACTGAGACCTTCACCTGAATGTCCTCAGAGGGGTAGCTCAGATTGTGAATTTCTCTTTTGGTAAGCTCGGAATTGGGACTGATGACCATGCTGTTTTGGAGCGTGAGCAGGCGGGTGGAGCGAATTCCGATTTGATGCACGATCACGATGGTACCGTCGGCGAGCCGAAGCCGATCTCCGACACGAAAGGGGCGGTCGACCATGATGACGAACCCGGCAATCATATTTGCCACGGTATCCTGCGCGGCAAGAGCGATCGCCAATGAGCCGACGCCGAGCACTGCGATGAGCCCCTTGACGTCGATCTTGAAGTGATCGAGCACAATCAGCGCGGCTAATGAAAAGACGACGATGCGGGCGACGCGGTTTAATAGCGGCACAATCTCGTCGTCGACGGTCGATTCGGTCCGGGCGGCAACATTTTCGCCATACCACTGAAGCGATGTCGAGATAATGCGGATGATCAGGCCGGCGACAATCAGGACGCCGACGGAATAAGTGATGCCGTCGATGACTTCAAAGACCTTCTCCCCCATCGTGTCGACATAGAGCGACTGGATGTAGTTGAACAACACCGTGGCACCGAAGACATAGACCAGAAGATAAACATGTTTGCGGGTGGCGGCGAGCAGGCGGTCATCCAGATCGGATTTGGTCTTTTTGGCAAAGTGCCCGATGACCTGCCACAAGACAAGCCGAACAATGGCGGCGACAATGATAGTTCCGAGGATGACTATCCCCATGCCGATGACCTGCTGCCAACCCTCTGCTACGGGTATCTGCGAGAGAAACTTTTGCATACAACTCCTACCTGAATTCCAGTACTTCCCCGGCCGTTTCGAAACGCGCTCGGACACTTACGGTGTCACGGTACGGCAGGAACGGCTCAGAGAGCGTATACGGAAACACTTTGCCCTTATCAAACTCGCCGTTGCGATTGCGGTCGACAAACCCCGTTACGAGAAATTTTCCCGCCGGCAGGGCCAGCTTGAACGCGCGATCGGTATTCGGGAAGGGAAAACTACGATTGTCTTTGAGCCGCTTGAACGTCAGATTGATGGGCGCGCCGGAATCAGCTGGAGGCGCTTTGATCGTGCCTTCAAGCCATCCGAGCGAGTCGGGGTTGTATGATGAGATAGAATATTGGGAGACGGAATCACCCATTGGGTTTCCTGAGAGGTCCACCACCTCTGCCTCACCGACTTTCAGTAGATAGCTTGCCCCTTCAACCAACGGCCGTGGTTTGAGTACAAGTTCAAGGGCCCCGGCCATCGTTCTGTCTGACAACACAGTAACCGAGTCGCCTACAGACCACAAAGCGACCGAACAGTCGGTCAAGGCCGCAAACTTGATCGGCTCAGAAAAGCGCACGCGAATGGTCGAGTCAGGCCCTAGCTGGGGGCGGCTGTCCGGCTTGACGGAGACTATTATGGGGGGAGTCGAATCGGCCGCCACAGGTATCCGGAGACTATCGAAAATCAGCACCGGTCGATTCGGCTCGAGTGCCCAGCTTAGCTGACCGATTCCTGCAGGCAGGTTCCCGAAAAAGGCCCAGACATTGGTTACCAATTCGCTGTCAGTGACGACGATCGGAACAGAGGTCAGCCGAGATTGTCCGACCTGCAGAATGACAGAATCTGACGCCGCGATCTGGGAACGCTTAACCGGTTTGGAAAGGCGAAGCTGCGCCACGTGATCGGTGTTGATCGTCGCCGAGACGATTTTGTACGGAAGTGTGTCCTGACTGGTCAGAGCGATGCTTAGATCAGAGATCATGGTCGAAGTGGTGAGATCGATCGGACAGTCAGGTATGCCGAATTTGTCGCGAGTGGGATAGAAGCGGTCGTCACGCGCCGACTTTTTATATGCGATCAGCCGAAACGGCGTGGCCGGAAGATTGCGCAGATTGAACTCGCCGTTTTTGCCGGTGACCGCCAGATAGTCGGGGTAGATCGAATCATACCCCTTCCCTTCTCCAAGGGTCGCAGCATTGTACAAACCAATCGTTATTCCAGTGGCCGGGACTTCATCACTGAATACTGTGCCGGAAATGCCGCAACTATCCAGGACTGAGCCGGTCGAGAACGCGACGGTGATTGCAGAATCGGGTCGATTGCCGCGCAGGTCGGTCAGATCGGACGGAAGTGAAATGATATAGGTTCGATTGGCCAAGAGTGAGTCAACGAATTCGACTTTGATAGTGTGGCCGGACCAATGGACTTTGGGCGTTGAAGCGGGGCGTGGGGAGATCAAGACGCGCGCATCACGCGGCGTGTTTACTGATTCCGAAAGTCTGATCTCCACAAAACGAACACCTGTCTGATTCAACGAGCCGCTGGGCGGGATCGATTCGAGCATCGCCGGTCCCTGCTTGTCTTCAGGGCCGCCGGGCGGGGCGCCAACATCGGCGCAACCCCAAGTCAGTAGAATTATCAGGATAGCCGAGAGTGAATGTCGTGCGCGCGGCATGCGTGAAACTCGCATCATTAGTGGAGTTTTTGCTTCAGCGTTTCGTTGTCGGGCTGAAGTTTCAGCGCTTTGTTCCACCAGACTTTCGCCGAGTCGGACTTTTTCATATCGCGGTAGACATCGCCGACATGCTCCAGGACCGTGGGATCGGGTTGAATCTCGGCGGCTTTGAGCAGGTTTTCAAGCGCTCCGCTGAGATCTCCCTGGCGATAGAGCACCCATCCGTAGCTGTCCAGAAAGGCGCCATTTTGGGGATCAAGCTCAAGCGCGCGTGTCAGGAGGACTTTGGCGCTGTCGAGTTCCATATTGCGATCGGCGAACATATATCCAAGATAATTGAGCGCCTGCGCGAAGTTCGGGGCGTGCGACAGGAGATCTTCGAAGGTCTTTCGCGCCGAATCGATATGGCCGAATTGCTCGTACGCTGAGCCGAGAGCGTAATAGATGTCCAACGCATTCTGTTCGTTGCGCACTTTCTCGATTCCCTTGTGCAGACTTTGAAGGGCGCGGGAAGTATCCTTAAGCTGGGAATACGCCGCCGACAAGCTGATCCAGGCCGTTGCCGACGTATCGGCCAACTGCGTCATTTTTTCAAAATACGAGACGGCCTTGTTCCAGTCTTTTCGACGTGACTCGATCCCGCCAAGAAAGAAATAGTTCTCGGCCGATGGTCCCCGGGAATTCACGATAGCAGTGAAGATAGAATCCGCCTGTCTGAGTGAATCGATCGAGTAGTACAGGATTCCCAGACGGCGCGCGGCGAAATCGTCCTGCGGGAATCGCTTCGCGACATAGAGGGCGTGAGGCAGCGCCCGCCGCACCGAGTCTGTCCGCGCGTATAAATTGATCAGAGACTGGCGGTACGGAATGTACTCAGGAGAAATCGAAACCGCTCGTTCAAGGACTGCGGTGGAGGAATCAAGCTGATCTTTGAGGTCATACGTTTCGGAAAGCGAGACAACCGCCTGCGCATTTCCGGTATCACTTTCTATGGAGATCGATCTTTGAAATGCGGCGATGGAACTGTCAATGTTTCCGCGTTGGCTTTCGAATCTTCCGTATTCATTGAGCAACTGCGTGTTTTCAGGCAGGAGGCGCACCAAATGCTGATAAGCCCAGGCGGCAGAATCGGGTTTGTTGTTGGTGCGATAGTAGCCGGAGAGGTATGAAAATGCGCCGATGGCAGTGCTATCGAGTTGGGCCTGCCGCTGATAGGCAACCGCCGCGTTGTGCGGATCGTTCAGAGCCCGGTAACAGGCGGCGGCGAGACTGTACGCGGCCGCGTCGAGTTTGCTCAGCTTCTTGATCTGATCGAGACATTCACCCGGACGGCGGAGATTGTACAACGACGCGGCAAGACTAAACCGAATTTCATACGAGGTCGGAAAATAGTCCAGAGCCCGCTCGTAGAGCTGCGAGGCCGAGGTCAGGTCGCCGGAGTATTCCATAAAGAGCGCGCTGGTGAAGAGGTCAAAGGCGCGCTGGTCGACCTTCTGAAATTTCCTGGCGGCCGCCTCCGCGGCCATGTCGGCTTTGAGCGACGAGTCGGCCTTACGCCAGGGCGGGGCCTCGGCAAAAGCAAATTGGCCGAATGCCGCAACTACCAAAAGAGTGAGCAGAAGTGATCGCATAGACATCACGGAACCAGTCGCAGGAATCGCCGCTTGCCGACTTTGAGAATTGTCGGAACGGTCGGCCAGGGGAATTCATATTTGATATCACGGATTGGTGTGTCAAAGGTAATGTCATCAGACTCGGGCACGAGGTGAACCGAACCGGATTCGATCAGCGTGCGGGCTTCGCTGCCCGATTTGCAGAGGCCGGTCTTGGACATCAGATGCGCGAGAAAGACTTTTGTAGTATCCAGTCCAAGGGAAGCCGCTCGATCTTTGGTGCAGTCTTCGATTTCATCAGGGAGCTGTTTTTGAGAAAAAATTCTCTCGAATTCTTCACGCGCACTCTTTCCGGAGCCGGCCGGGTGATACATGTCGACGATCGTCTCCCCCAGCTCTTTTTTGAGCAGCATCGGGTTAACATCAGGATGACTGAGGGTCTGCTTCACCTGTTCGATTTTCTCAAGGGCGACCTCGGTCGCCATTTCGAAATAGCTTGTGATCAATTTGTCGGGAAGCGACATCACTTTGCCGAACATTTCACGCGGCGTGTCGGTCACTCCGATATAGTTACCGAGTGACTTGGACATCTTTTTCTCACCGTCGAGCCCGACCAAAATCGGCAGGGTCAAAATCACCTGCGGATCGACGCCGTAGGCCATCTGAATAGGTCGAGCCGCCAGCAGATTGAATTTCTGCTCGGTTGCTCCCAATTCGACATCGGACTTGATCGCCACTGAATCGTATCCCTGCATCAACGGATAGAAAAGTTCGTGTAACGAGATCGGCACATTGGCTTTCATACGCAAAGTGAAGTCGTCGCGTTCCAATAACCGGGCCACGGTAAACGATGTCGCCAAATGCATGATCTCTCTGAAATCCATCTTCTTAAACCAGTCGCCGTTCCAGCAGACCTCGGTCTTGGATTTGTCCAGAATGCGAAAGAACTGTTCCTGATATGTCTCCGCGTTTCGGCAGATCTGCTCGTACTGAAGCTGTGGGCGAGTGGCGGACTGGCCTGAGGGGTCACCGATTAAGGCAGTGTAGTCGCCCACGATGAGCACGACTTGATGTCCCAAATCCTGAAATTGGCGGAGTTTGCGAATACCGACTGCGTGGCCGATATGGATATCCGGCGATGTGGGGTCAAAGCCCTGTTTTACCCGCAGCGGTTTGGACTTTTCGATTGATGCTTTGAGTTTCGACCGAAAGTCCTCTTCGGGGAGCATATCGACAGACCCGCGGGATATGATTTTCCACTGGCGGTCAAATTCTGAAGTTTGGCTCATCACAATTCCAGTACAAATCGGTTATTTCAATGCGAACCCGCCGGTTAGTCGAATTTATAACACCCATGGGCAGTCGGGAGTTGCCGCGGGGTTCGCAATAAGAAAGGATGAGAATACCGCAGGCGGCAACAAAAAGCAACCGATTACGCCTAAACGTTTTAGCTTGACTCATGTCGCGGCAGGAGACTTAATACCGACCTTATGTCGATAGACCCGAAAGCTGCTTTTTCCAAAGAACGCCCCTGGTGGGTCCGCTGGGTGTGGCTGGGTGGGCTCTGCCTGCTCACACTGCTCGTGGTGGGAACAATCAAGATCGTCCAGGTTTACCGTTCGGATCTCCCCTCTTTTGAAGCGCTTCATAATATTGAGCCCAACCTGAGTACCAAAGTGTATGACCGGAGCGGTCTGCTGCTCAAAGAATTCTATACTGAGAACCGGGCGCTCACTCCCCTTTCGGAAATGCCGCAACATTTGACGCAAATGTTGATCGCCTCCGAGGATCGCGAATTTTATGAACACTGGGGTCTGAATCTTCGCCGGACCTTTATTGTCGCGGCGACCAATCTGATGAAATGGCGATTGGAAGCGGGGGCGTCGACTATCACCCAGCAGTTGGCTCGAATGTTATTCTTATCGTCAGAAAAAACGCTCAACCGAAAGGTTAAAGAAGCGCTGACCGCGGTCAAGCTGGAACGGACCTACTCCAAAGACGAAATCCTGGAGATGTACCTAAACCAGCACTATTTCAGCAAGGGCGCGTACGGTGTGGCCGCGGCTGCCCGGTTGTTCTTTGACAAGAAAGTGTCGGAGCTGAACATCAATGATTGCGCAATCATAATTGGTCTGCTCAAAGCGCCGAATGTGAATTCTCCTTTGAACAACCCGGAAAAGGCGCTTCAGGCCCGCAATCGCGTCCTCTATTCGTTTTTTGACTTCGGCGGACTTACTCAACAGCAATTCGACTCCCTCAGGGTACTTCCCCTTGAGATACACCCGCCTGAAGAGCAAGAGGGCATTGGACCATATTTCACCGAAGCTGTCCGCCAATACTTGATCGGAAAGTACGGAGATACATTGTTGTACTCCGGCGGTCTGAGAGTTTTTACGACGCTCGACGCCCGCCTGCAGAAAGTCGCCGAAGAATCCTTGCATCGTCGTATCGACTCGCTTCGCGCCAAGATTGATCGCAATGTGTCCCCTGACAATCCGCAGTATACAATGCTGGTTCCGGACACAGCGGATTCTTCGACCGATTCAATCAGAGTATTTAAGCGGGTTCAGGGAGCCATTTTGGCGCTGGATAATGAGACCGGCGATATTATCGCAATGGACGGCGGGCGGTCATTCGATCGGACCAAATTTAATAGGGCAACGCAGGCGCTCAGGCAACCGGGGTCGTCGTTCAAGCCGTTTGTGTACACGGCATGTATTGAGAACGGCTTCAAGCCCAGCGATATCGTGGATGACAACCCGATCGTGCTGGATATTCCGGGAGCCAAGCAATGGCGACCACACAATTTCGATGACAAATTCATGGGTCCGATCACGATGCGAACCGCCCTGGCCCAGTCGCGCAACCTTGCGGCTATCCGATTGCTTCTGAAAATAGGTCCGCAAGAAGCGATTTTCTACGCCAAGCGATTCGGAATCAATAGCCCCCTCTCCCCGGTGCCGTCATTGGCTATTGGAACCAGCGAAGTCCGCATGACTGAAATTGTCCCGGCCTTTTCGGTCTTTCCCAATCGCGGGATACTCGTGAAGCCGAGAATGATTCTGAAGGTAGTGGATCGCTACGGACAAGTACTCGAAGAAAATACTGCTGTCCAGCGCGAAGAAGTATTGTCGCCGCAGACCGCGTTCGTGATGGTCAGCATGATGCGCTCAGTAGTTGACGAAGGCACAGGCGTTCGCGCCCGTGCAATGGGTTTCTCGCGACCGGCGGGCGGCAAGACGGGAACATCGGATGAATTCTGTGACAACTGGTTTATCGGGTACACTCCTCAGATCACTGCCGGGGTCTGGCTCGGGTTTGACGACAAGACCTCGCTCGGCCGCAACGAAGAGGGCTCGAAGAACGCGGTTCCGGTCTGGACAGACTTCATGATCGCGGCGCACGACTCTCTGCCCATCATGGATTTTGAAGAGCCCGAAGGGATAGTCCATCTGGACATTTGTCAGGAATCCGGGGAACTTGCAACCGACCGCTGTTTAAATGTCCGCAATGAAGTCTTCAAGGTTGAGAATCAGCCGACCGCTACTTGCCATATTCATCCGTCGCGCGGAAGGTATGTCCCCCGCCCAGATCAGCGCCGAATCAACCCCGAAGACACGGCTTCAGGTCGAACTCATTTCTGATTGGCCAGCCCTCGGATTGAACCCCTACAGCCAAGTGAACCCCGCTTGACAGTGGTTAGTTGCGGCGATATTATTGGCCTTCTGCCGGGCTGACGGCCTGGCTCAGAGAACTGCCGGAGTGGTGAAACTGGTAGACGCACGGGACTCAAAATCCCGCGGTCGCAAGACCATGTCGGTTCGATTCCGACCTCCGGCAATAGACTGCGCACTCCACGGCAGCAATCAAGTCACTCTGCAGACTTACAAATTCGAAACAAGCCACCCGGCAGCGAGAGCACATCGCCGCCGGGCGTTTCGGGGACTACCGTGCCGGGTATGCACCAGCACGGAGCTTTGGGGCCTAGTCAGAATGGACAGTATCTTAGATCGCCAAATCGAATGTAAAGGTGATCTATGATCTCTGTCAGGTCTGTAATGTCGACTGAGCCGTCTTTGTCCAGATCAGCTTCGGCTGGGCAACAAAGTGGACTAAAACTGATGTACAGAAAATCTATGAGCGCGGTCAGATCGGAAATATCTACAACGTCATCCGGATCACAATCGACATTACCTACGTAACGTACGCAACAACACGCATCTCCCTGTCCGTCTGAATTCGAGTCCTCCTGGCCTGGATTTGCTACCGAAGGGCAATTGTCGCAAGGATCTCCCAAATGATCGCCATCCTGGTCGGTCTGAACATAGTTCGCAATCGTCGGACAATTGTCACAAGCGTCGCCGCGCCCATCACTGTCAGCATCGGCCTGAGAAGGGTTTGCAGTGACTCTGCAGTTATCGCAGGAGTCGCCTACACCGTCGGAATCGGCGTCCACTTGGGACGAATTCGACGTCGTGGGGCAATTGTCGCATGCATCGCCTCGACCATCATTATCTGCGTCGGTCTGCGAAACATTAGATGTAGCAGGACAGTTATCGCAGTTATCCCCTCGCCCGTCGCCATCGGTGTCTATTTGCGCTGGGTTATACGTAGACACGCAATTGTCACACAAGTCACCAAAGCCGTCCCCATCGACATCTGATTGCGATGGGTTTGCAATAGAGGCGCAGTTGTCACAGGCATCTCCGAATCCATCGCCATCTGCATCTTGAACCGATACAGAGAAAGAATCAAGGGGTTGAGTAGAGGTCCTGACAAAGTGGTGGGTTGTGCCGAATGCTGAAACGCGCCAGAAGTACTTTGCCCCTCCGAAGTTCGAAGTGGCGACTCTCCGCGAAGTATCAGTGATTCCTGCTATGGTGGTCGTGAAGCCAGGCGAGAAAGCAGCGCTCGTGCCATACTCTAGAGTGTAGGTGACCGGGTCGCCCGGATAAATGGAAGTTGACTTCCTCCAGCGGAAGAGCAGTGAGTCGCCAGAACAACGAGTAGCGGCCACACTGCCGTTTGACGGCGGACTCAAGAGCAGGAACGGGCTGGGCGGATAATTTACGAAGACAACACTACCGCCCGCGGTATGACTCATGAGAGCGCCACTGACATTTTTTAGCGTATCGGATAATACGTTCAGATCAATACGTCCGGTGTCGGTTATCTTCAGACGCACGGTCGCCAGCCAGCCGGGGCCGTCAGCCGCCTCGCCGGCCCCCACGACGAGACCCTGAAGACGTATTGCCGTATTCGCCTGTCCCAAATAGTGATTGAAGACCGTTGCAGCGCTTGTCGTGTCCCAGAAATCGCCTTCCGTGAAGGACACAGTATCAAGTTTAGTATCGTTAAACGAGAAATCGAACTGGTACAGCTTCAATGCGAGGGTGCCCGCGTCGACTCGAACCTGAAAATCGTACTCGCCACCGGTACCTGTAGTGACAAAGAGGGTGTCCGGCTGAATGTAAATGCGTGCGGCCGCCGCCGGTTCGGCCCACACGAGAATCATGGCAAGAAGCGCCATCTTGATGCGGTAAGACGAGGAGAAAAGTAACATGTGACCTCCTAATATCACGTCGGTTTTTGCACAATCGAGTGGCAAGGTGTTTGGGGTGGGGCGGAGATTTCACTCCACCCCGTTCCCCGTCTTACCACCTCAAGCAATTGCTTACTTGAGCAGGACCATCTTCTTAGTATCCGTGTACGAACCGGCTTCCATCTTATAGAGATAGATACCCGACGCCAGGCGTTGAGCATTCCACTCTACTTTCAAGTAACCTGCATCCGCATGACCCGCAAATGTCTCCACTACCTGACCGGCGATGTTGTATATGGAGAGCGAATAATCGCTCGCCACCGGCAAAGCCAGTTCTATAGTTGTGGTTGGGTTGAACGGGTTAGGATAGTTTTGCGACAACGCAAATTCAGCCGGCAGCGCGTCTGCGCCTCTGCTAAATGAGAGTGTCGCTTCGATCTGAGTATTGGTCCGGTCGCGCAGATCAAGTTTGTCATCAGTCAAATTCATGACGCCGTCGCCCTTCGCTTTGAAAGTCAGACGAGCCACTTCATCGCCGCTGAATTGACCTTCGAGCACCACGCCAGTGATATCAATGTTGCTCTTCTTCTTGTCGACGAAGAACCACTGCTTATCAGCCGATTGGTGTATGCTTCCCGCTTCAACCCTGACCAGGTCGAAGAGGTTGTGGTCATAGTCCAAGCTAAGATGATACGCCTTGACGTCCGAGATGTTTTCGGCTTTCAGTATCACAGTGTATTCCGAGCCACTCCTCACCGCATTAGGGATTTCCGCGATCAGGTCGATCTTGGAAACCGAGGCCGGAGACGATACATCGCTCGGCCTTTCGGTTGACGACGTCCCAAACGAGCAGTGATACACATCGTAATTCAAAGCAAAGATAACTAAGTCTTCGAAGTCGATGGCATCATCGGTCATCGGAATACCATCCCCCATGCCGGTGGTCGTAGGCCCGATATCCAGCGAATCTTCGAATCCAGGATCAACCGAAGTCAGCGTGTAGGCACCGGCCAGACGGAAGAATTCATTGACAAAGTCAATGCATCCATCTGGACCCGGAGCAGCAAGGAAGTCACCCAGGATGTAGTTGACCTGGAGAACATCGGTGTTGTACCCGACCGACTGGTTGCCAGCAGAGTCCATCGTCCAAATAGAGAAGTGGTACATGTCTGGCTGAGGACCCGTGAAGTGCAGGCTGTTGGTGGTTGGATTGCCACCAGAGAAACCCTGAACAGTGTTCGGGGCCGGCGGATTGGGCACATTATACAGCGGATAATCTCCGGAGAAGTTGTAGCGAATCGGATAGAACTGCGCTTGCGGCACAGCTGTCCAGTTCAATTGCAGACTTCCGGTAGGAGTACCCGTTGCCGAAGCCGGCGCTGAAGGAGCTGTTCCGTCAAACTTGATAGTCAGTGGAATAGCCGGACTCCAGTTACCGACGCCGTCTTGGAAGAAAATCCGGACAGTTCGCATGCCATCGCCACCAGCTCCCAGTGTCCAAGGACCATGGGAAGCAGCGACTGGTCCCATCCACGGGACCGAACCACCCGCTTCAACGTTGTCTATGTACATGTTCACCGCACCGCCAGTCGCGACGATGTTGGCAATCTCGTTACCGGCAAGAACATTGGTCCAACCGGGGAGAGTGTTGCCAACTGGCGCGGCTTTGCGAAGCAGAGCAGTACCGGATGGCGCGGTCTGGTCAAGCGTTACCGCATGAGAACCGGACGCCATATTACCGGTATAGTCGGCGATCTGCACGTAGATGGTATGGAGACCATCACCCGCCGCCAAAGTAAACGACGGAGTCGCGGTGTAGGCTACCCACGGCACAGCAGTGAATGACGGATCTTCCGACAACCGCATGATGTACAGGAAGCAGTTGTCCGAAGCCGTCAGTGTGAGGTTAACCAACAAGTTGTTGGTCGTCGCCGGTCCGGCAATCGATGTGAGCACTGGAGCTGTGAAGTCGAAATAGACAGCATCCACCGCCACAGGTGAGGTATTTCCGGCACAATCGCGCGCGCGGGCAGTAAGTGTGTTATATGCACACTGCGTTCCTGCGCCACGATAGGTGTAGCTCACGGTAACCGGATTGGTCGGTGACGACAGTGCCACCATGGCTGAGTCTGCCACAAAGCCGTCTTCAGAGACCCAGAGTTCGGTAGCATCAGTCGGAAGACCGGTCAGAATCAGATTGACCGTCTTGCTGTTCGAAACGGAAGCCGTCGGCTCGCCTAACGCAGGGTACACCGGCGCCGCCGTAGCCACCGCATCAGCTATATTCATCCCGGTCAGAGTCGGAGAGTCCCAATCCTCCACAATCGCATCCGACGTAGCCGGCCCAATGTTGCCTGCGTTGTCGGTCAGTTTGGCGTTAACTGTAACTGTAGTCGGAAGAGGTCCCGGCGCACCAGTAAACGTATAGGCCACTGTGTACGGACTGACGAGGATAGTTGTCCCGTCGCCATACGTGGTAGTACCCGCACCATTGTCGAGGGTCAGATACACCGCATCCGTCGCCGAGAAGGCAACCGTCACATCGACTGTCCACGAATTGGTGCAGTCGGTTCCGTCATCGCTCTGGTCTTTAACCGTCACCGACGTAACCGTCGGCGCCGTCTGATCGAGAACGATCTGGTCGGAAATGACCGTGCTGACGTTACCCGCACTATCGCGAATGGCATAGTACACCGTCTTCGTGCCGTCGCCTGTCGAGAGAGTTACGGGCACTGGATACGTAATCGCACCCCATCCGGTGCAGCTTGTGAACACACTCGAATTCTCCGACACCTTGGCTTGCATGCGATCTGCATCCCAGGTATTGAAATATCCGAGAACGCTCAGCACATTGGTCTTGGCCTGACCCGGAGGCGGCCAGCTTCCAAGACTGAGCGGCGAGCTTATCGCCGGAGCGATGTTATCGAAAATGATGTTATCGGAAGTCTGGTTACCCATGTTGTTAAACACGTCGAAGAGACGCGAGTACACAATGTGAGAGCCTTGTGATGGCGAGACACCCAAGGATACGGTGGCCTGCGGATACGCAAGCTGAGCACCCCACGGGCCGCCATCAACCCAGAATTCCTGTTTTGGTGTGCCGGGTCCAAGGCCACTGGCTACGTATGCAACCTTCACCGGATTTTCATTGGTGAATTCCGGATTGGGAGCACATCCGTCGTTATCCGACAACGTAAGCGAGGTCAGAACCGGGCCAGTCCGGTCGATCGTATAGTCGTACTTCCGAACGTTTGAGATATTTCCGGAAGCATCTTTGGCCCGCACCCAGAAATCAGCCGCGCCTTCTGCTTCACCAGTAATGTTGATATACTGTGAACCTGGCGCATTGGTCCAGGAAGTACCGGAGATCGGCAACCATGGATTCCAAGCAGTGCCATCCCAGCTATACTCGAGAGTGGACAGACTGTAGTTATCTGTCGCCGACATCTGCATGAACAGCTTATAGAACGGACCTGCGCCGGCAACTGAACCATCCGAATAGGTATCAAACCCAAGCGGATCGATTTCTACCAGCGGGTTGAGTACGGGCGCCTGTGTGTCCTGGACTGTGATTGTCTTCGGCGTTTCGGTTACGGTAAGCGGATCGCCGTTTTCGTCACGATACTGCGAGGCAAGACCGATCGTCGCTGCACCCGTGCCAATGGCCGTGAACTTCAAAAACGCCAGGCGATGACTGCCTTCGCCCGGGGCACTGAAGTTAGCACCGGTCATCAGTACCGTGCCTGCGATTTCGTCAATCGTCTTGACATACAACGCGGCCGGCGGAGCACCAAGATACCCTTCGTCGAAGTCAGCTGACACTAGATCTAACTTTGTCGGATCATAGGTGACAGTGAATTCATACGCGGCAAGTTTTTTGACATCATTAGAATAGCAGGCCGGTACGGTCCAGTTGATATCAACATCAAAGGTCGTACCGATTTCCTGTGGACTCGCGGCCGAAACGCCGTTGTTCAGCGCTTGCGGATTCGGATCATAATTGGTTCCCGGAAGAATCATCTGTGAGCCGCCCGCATAATCGCTGAAGTAGTTGTAGTTCCAGTTGTTCATGGTCGGGAGACCATCGTCATAACCGTTTTGCGTGTTGTTCACAAAGCAGTTGTACTGGATTACGTTAGTTGCGACACTACCGATCATTACGACGCCATACGCGCCGTTGGAAATGATCATGTTCGTGAACTGCTGACTAGATGTTCCGGATGCATGTACCGCGCGATCATACCCGTCAACGGTCATGTCGTGCATCTTGAATCCGGCTTGAGCACCGCTTGTAGTCAAAAAATAGTCGGTCGCCAGCGGAGCTGTGAAGATCACGGCTGCCTTATCTTCGCCGTAAATCTCCGCTATGTTCGCCGGGACGACGATGTTGGCGTCGGTGTAGTTACCCGCCTTGACCACGATCACGTGATTGGTACCGGCATACGCGCCGATAGTTGTTACCGCCGAGGTCAGGGACGGAAAGTTCGGGCTAACACCACCCGGCTCAACATAAAATGTGCCGGCAGTAGCGGTGAGGGCTCCGAACAATACGCACGCCATCAACAGAATGAAACTTTTGGCATTGCGTGACATACTGTCACTCCTGTCCAAATGTGTTTTTTGCGGACAGCCGTCGCGGGTCAATAGGACGCGCCGGCCTCCGCGGTGCCGGGCAAGACAAAGTCCACCCGACGTTAGTTGCTGCCTTTTTGAGAGTTTCAGGAGAGCAGACCACAATAAGTACTTGGAAAGAAATACCTAGCACCGTATATTGTGGACTGAGCAGGGGTATCTTTGGGCCCTATTCCGTGACGCGGTATGAGTCCTAAGAGCTGCCTCTGCTTTTTTTTTTGTTTCTTTCTGCTCCATTCACTTCTGCAAAGGTCCAGAAAGGTCATTGACCGACCCGCTGGGTCTCCAGAGCGATTGTTTCGATTCCACCTCCTGGCCAGGACATGGCCGTTTACACATTGGCGGTAATAGTGTCGATCGCGTGAACTCCCCCCGGGCGCACTCGACGAACGACACCGCATACACCGTGGTCGTTTGATTGCGGGCAGAAAACGACCACGCAATTCAAAATGACGGTTCAGCTGTGAGTTATCTTATGAAGTGTGACAGTTATGGATAGAGTTCGAATGCAGACGGCGGCACTCGACACAGATTGGCTTTCAGCCCGCAATCAGAAAGTGAAAGCGTATCCCGTGTTACCCGCAAGTTGCCGGCGACAGTGTTCCCGCACACTGGTGTCCCGACGGCTACTTTCCCGTTAGGGATGTTAATCGTCTATTGCTATGCGAACCTGATCCCTTACAATCAATACACCTCCCATGCACGGACCGAGAGTTGACCCGAGGATTACGCTCGGCGACCTCGA
>CAYVWS010000028.1:0-20721 GCA_964455535.1 uncultured Ignavibacteriales bacterium
ACTTCGTAGTGCAGATGCGGTCCAGTTGAATGTCCGGTCGAGCCCATTAAACCGATCAGGTCGCCGCGGTTGACTTTCTGTCCCGAGCGCACCAAAACTTTTGACAAGTGTCCATATCTGGTCTGAAGACCGTACCCGTGCTCAAGTACGATGGCATTACCCATTCCCGCGATAATTGTTCCTGCTCCGACGACTCGTCCGGAAGCCGGCGCATAAATCTGCGTACCGGTACGATTGGCGATATCCAGTCCGCAGTGCATTTCTTCTTCGCCGGTGAACGGATCGAACTGACGTCCAAATCCGCGCGAGAGCCACCCCTGAGTCGGCCAGATTGAAGGGGTATGGTCAAGCTTTTCTTTCACCCGCGAGACTGATCGTTCGACCTCGACAAACTGCTCTGCCTCGAACTGCGACAGCCGCAACAACTGATCGAGCTGGACCTCGGTCAAAAATGTCTGGTGATCGGCTTCGGTCAAAAGAACCGGTCCATACCCGCCGGGGCCGCCGATACCAAGCTGACGCTCTTCGGGGTTGATCTCGGGGAGGTTGAACAGATTTCGGATGGCTACTTCTTTTTGGACCAGTGTCTGGTAACGGGTCTGGGCCTCGTTCAAACGCCCGTTGAATTCGTCGAATTTGTCTTTCAGGCGGGCATTTTCAAGCTTGTACTGGGCTAAGGCCAAGTCAGAGACCCGGGCGCTTAGGAATTCGGCTCCAAAGAACAAGCTCGAGACGACCAGCACCAACACGATGCTCGCCGCTATATAAAAGAATGCTACAGGAACTCGTATCTGACGCGAAACTCCTGAAGAATCCGGAATGACTAAAAAGGTAATTTTTTTCTTAAACATCCTTCAAATCCCTGGACCACAAACACATGCAGATTGTCCTCGGCATTCCCTCGCCTGTGGTAGCTAGGTCAAGCTCCGAAGGTATCGGCACTGATGTGGGCTGTCAAGTGAAAATGTTTTTACTTGATAAGGACGTATTCGCGCTTGAGGACCTTGTTCACGACCTGGATCAACTTGCCCGACTCCAGATTCTGTAAGCTGTACAGGTGCCAATACGTCTTCTTTGGCAACAACGCCTTCTTCCTCTTGTCGTCGGCCATACCAATCTCTCCTTCGGTCGGACTGTCCGATCCCGGGAGGGCCGGGTATGGTCTCTACACCATATTATCGGGACTCAGACAGTAGTTCTTTGGTCTAGGCCAGTACATTTGCATTCCGGATGCCAAAAAAATGTTTCTCGCACGAAAATTGTGCCGACTCGCGTTAAGAACTTATTCGGCAACATGTTACATGACTTTTCGGCCTGTTGCTCGATGTGAAATGGGTTTGTTTCCACTGTACTATTGTGGGGTGATGCACCTGCACTACGCAGATCGGTTCAACAGTTGAACGGGCCGGACTACGTCGCTTGGTGCCCCACAGCTTGCTGTGGGTTCGGTGATTCGAGCGGCGCCACCCTACTCGAGGATCCCACCCCAAGGGGTGGGCCACCAAGAACAGACCCGTTTGACCATTGCCCCATCTACCCATAGATTGCCCCAAACGATTCGACACCTGATTTGGAGCGAAAATGACTACACTAAAAGATAAGATCGTATTCATAACAGGGGCATCGTCCGGATTCGGCCTATCAGCCGCCGAACGACTGGCCAAAGAAGGCGCCCGCCTGATCCTGACCGCCCGCCGCGAAGAACGCCTCCATAAGCTGGCCGAACGGCTTGATACCCCCTGCCTTGTCCGGGGGCTCGATGTCCGCGAGCGGGACGAAGTCAACCGGGTGATCGAGCACCTCCCCGACGAGTGGCAGGCGATTGACATTCTGATCAACAACGCCGGGCTGGCACGGGGGCTTGAGAAGATTCAGGACGGCGACCATGTCGCGTGGAGCGAGATGATCGACACAAATGTAAAGGGGTTACTTTGGGTATCCCGCGCAATTTTGCCCGGCATGATCAAACGCCAGCGCGGGCACATCATTAATATCGGGTCTATTGCCGGTCACGAGCTTTATCCGATGGGAAATGTCTACTGTGCTTCGAAATTCGCGGTCAATGCGCTCAATCGCGGGATGCTCATGGATCTGGTTGACACGCCGATCCGCGTGACTTCGATCGATCCGGGTCTGGCCGAAACGGAATTTTCGATGGTCCGTTTTAGCGGCGACAAAGAGCGCGCCGACAAAGTCTATCAGGGTATCACAGCCTTGTCCGGTGACGACATCGCCGACGCCATTGTCTGGGCGGCCTCTCGCCCCGAACATGTACAGATCGCGCAGATGACGATACTGGCGACTAATCAGGGCGGCGCGATGGTAGTGCACAGGAAGGCCTGAGCGTCGCCTGCTTTTGTCCTTGCAATATTGAGCCCGCAGGTCTACTTTTGGCTCCGGCTGAAAAATGCCGGCGAGTGAACCTGCTACCCCGGGAGGAGAATCCCCAATGACGGAACGTTTCGGCGATGACATGACTTCTCCGCACATTGTGCTTGCGGCGGGAACCCAGATCGGCAAATACAAGATTATCGAAAAGATCGGCGCCGGAGGCATGGGTGAAGTCTACCTCGCCCACGACAGCGTGCTCGACCGCCGGGTCGCGCTCAAGTTTCTCCCCGGTCAGTTCAACAATGATCAGGATCTGGTGTCGCGGTTCAAACGCGAAGCCCAGGCGGCGGCCAAGCTCGATCACCCGAACATTGTCACCGTGTATGAAGTCGGCGACTATCAGAACCGACCGTTTTTTGCCATGCAGTATATCGAAGGTCAATCCTTCAGCCAATTGGCCCACGAATCGACTGTGCCGCTGCAAAAAGTCATTGAATACGCCATTCAGATATTGGAGGGACTGCAAAAAGCGCATCAGGCGGGAATCATCCACCGTGATATTAAGTCGGCCAATATACTTCTTGATGGCGAGCAGCGACCGAAGATTCTCGATTTCGGCTTGGCGACATTTCAGGGTTCGGAAAAGCTGACTAAAGTCGGCTCGACTCTCGGCACTGTGGCCTATATGTCTCCCGAACAAGCGCATGGACAAAAAGTTGATCAACGATCCGATCTGTTCTCATTTGGCGTCGTTCTATACGAATTGATCGCCGCGCGCACGCCGTTCAAACGTGACAGCGACGCCGCTACCCTGAAAGCCATCACCGAAGACACCCCCGAGCCGCTGGCCCGCTTCCGCGCCAAAGTCCCCGAAGAACTCCAGCGCATAGTCAACAAATTGCTCGAGCGGGATCCGTCGCTGCGATATCAAACCGCCAGCGGCGTAGTTGCCGATCTGAAAAAACTGGCCATCAGTTCAAGCTCCGGCTCGGTCACGCCAATTGAAAAGAAGTCGAACAAAGCCCTGATCGGCGTGATCGCCGCCGCGGTGGTGGTGATCGCGGCGCTGGGAATCTGGATCATGAAACGTCCGGCTGCTCCCGCTCAGACAACGTCGCACGCGCTTGAGCTGACTCGAGTCACCAACAACGGGCTGGTCTACGCGGCCGCCATTTCACCCAACGGGCAATACCTTGTCTACGCCGAAGAAAAAGGAAAACAACAAAGCTTGTTTGTTCGGCAGGTGGCGACCGGCTCGATTGTGCAGATATTGCCGCCCTCTGAATCCCAACCAACGGGCCTGCGATTTACTAATGACGGCAATTACGTGTGCTATCTGGCCTTTGACCAATCACGGACTCGCAATCTTTATCGTATTCCCACCCTCGGCGGATCGCCGGAACTGCTCATTTCTGCGTGCACAGCTCGCCCTGCCTTTTCACCTGACGGCACACAACTCGCGTTTACCAAGGTGTTTGCAAGCACCGGCGATTTTGCGCTGATGGTAGCCGATGCCGACGGCAAGAATGTGCGCCGATTGATAGGAGGAAAGGGCGAGATTTGGTATGCGGGGGCACCATCGTGGTCGCCCGACGGAAAACTCATTGCGGTAGACAAAGGGATGTGGAAGCCGAAATTCCATCACGAGATTGTGGTGGTGCAATCCGTTGATGGGAAAGAAGTGTGGAGCACCAGCGGAGATTGGCTTGGCACCGCTCAACCGGCGTGGGAAAAAGACGGGCGGGCTATAGTCTTTTTGGCCACTGAACGCAACCGACCAAACAAGGCACAGATATTGCGGGTAACCTATCCGGCAGCCATAGTAGAACGATTGACTCGAGACCTATCCGCATACGGCTCGCTGACGATGACGGCCGACAATTCGGTCATCTGTGCCGTCTATAATGAATTTCATTTCGGAGTCTCCATATCGGAGGGCGCGACCCTCGGAGTCGAGTCGAAGGAAATCTCTTCGGGCTCCGATGACGGCGTCTTCGGAATCTCCTGGACTACCGATGGGCGGCTGCTCTTTCCCTCGCAAGGGGCCGACGGAGTCGACTTGTGGCGGATGGCCGATGATGGCAGCAGTCCTCAGATGCTCATAAAAGGGAATCCGGCCTTGTACTCAGCCCAGGCAAGCCCCGACGGCAAGTACATCGTCTATGTCTCGACCGCCTCGGGAATCCCCAATATCTGGCGGGCGGATATCGACGGTCAGAATCCCAAACAGCTCACGTCGGGGGCTGAAGACTATTTACCGAGCATTACTCCCGACAGCAAGTGGATTGTCTTCGACACCTGGCGAAACGGGCCGAATCAACTTGCTTTGGTATCGATCGACGGCGGCGAAGTGAAAATATTGTCAGAAACCCCAGGGGGGAACGCATCGGTGTCGCCGGATGGGAAATTGATCTTTTATGTAACCGCCGACGCAAACAACTATGCTGTAGCTGCCATACGACCCTTTGACAAAGACGAACGAATAAAAACCTTCGCTATGCCGACGAACGTTGGGCGCACATTTCAGTGGAGCCCCGATAACAAATCACTCTACTTTGTGGATACGCGGGAAAAGGTTTCAAATATCTGGAATCTGGATATCACTACCGGCGAATTTCGGCAAGTGACAAAGTTCAAATCGAATGAAATTGAATCGTTTGCCTGGTCACCCGATATGAAGAAACTCGCGCTGGGCCGAGGAAACAGCCGATCGGATCTGGTTTTGTTGAGACAAGCCCAGCAGTAACCGTAGGTCGGGTTGGCGCGTCACGCTTGCGTGACGCTGACTACCCGACACCATCCTTCTCAACAAATTGTCGGGTAGCCAATCCGCCGTCGGCGGATCGTCAACCCAACCTACAATTAACCCTCACATATCATAATACATCTCAAACTCGTACGGCGTCGGGCGAACCCGAATCTCCGCTACTTCTTTGTTTTTGATCTTGACCCAGTTTTCGAGCAGATCCTCAGTGAAGACTCCGTCGCGAAGCAGGAAATCGTGATCCTGTTCGAGAGCGTCGAGCGCCAAGTTCAACGACGGCGGCAATTGGTGGATTTCTTTCAGCTCGTCGGCCGATAAGTCGTCAAGATTGCGATCGAGCGGCATCCCGGGGTCGATCTTGTTGGCGATACCATCAAGCCCAGCCATCAGCATCGCCGCCATACCCAGATACGGATTCATGGTGGCGTCACCCGGACGGAATTCAAATCGCATTGTTTTGGGATCGCGCTGATATCCGGGAATGCGAATGCAGGCGGTGCGATTGGCGACTGAATATGTTCCCGCCACCGGCGCTTCGAATCCGGGCACGAGACGCTTAAACGAATTGGTCGAGGGATTGGTAAACGCCAAGATCGCGTCGACATGTTTGAGCACGCCGCCGATATACCAAAGCCCCAGCTGCGACATCCGGCCGCGACCCTTCTCATCCCAAAAGAGTGAGCCGTTTTGGTCGGCGATATATTGATGCACATGCAGTCCCGACCCCGGCTCGTTGAAGAGCGGCTTGGGCATGAAGGTGGCGGTTTTTCCCACCCGCAGGCACTGGTTTTTGACGAAATACTTTACCAGCATCGCTTGATCGGCGGATTTTAAGAGCGTCTGGAACTTGATTTCGATTTCGTGCTGGCCGGCACCGCCGACTTCGTGGTGGTGGTATTTGAGCCCGACACCGACTTCGGCAAGCATCGCGGCGATTTGCGAGCGGAGATTGGCCGAGCGATCACGCGGCGGCGCGGCATGGTAACCGCCCTTGTAGGGGATTTTGTAGCCGAGATTTTCGTCGTCGCGCGACGGATCCCAGGCCGCTTCGGCTGATTCAAGCTGATAGAACGCTGCCTGCGGTCCCTGGAAGTAATTCACTTTGTCGAAAACATAGAATTCGAATTCGGGGCCGAGAATGGCTGTCGAGTTGGGGACAAGTTTGGCCAGCGCCCGCTCCGCGTCGGCAGCGACGCGCCGCGGGTTGCGCGAATACGGCGCCACCGTGTCGGTGCTTTCCATGATGTCGCCGAGCAGCGATATGGTGGGGCGATCCATGAACGGATCGACAAAGGCGGTATCCGGATCGGGGCGCAGAATCATGTCGCCGTGCTCAATCGATGAATATCCCGGTAGCGAGGAGCCGTCGACGCCAACACCATTTTGGAAAAGTTCGGCGGTCAGCGCCGACACGGGAATCGTGATATGATGCCAAAATCCGATCAGGTCGGAAAATTTGAGGTCTACAAACTCAGCTTCGATCTGCTTGGCCAGCTGAGCCGCTTTGTCGAAATTCACAACAGACTCCTTCGTGGTTGCCGTTTCCTTGTGATAAATTTCACATAATATATCTTATTTTCTTTGTTCTGGCAAATGGGCAGATCGTGCAAATTGAACTGGCCTCGCGGACAAAAGTAGATATCTTTACCTTTAGACTATGACCACCTTGCGAGATCTAACAGAGGGCGATCTGGAACTCATTGTTGCCTGGCGCAACAGCCCAATCGTGAATGAGTTTTTGTCCGATCGCCTAAAGACGATACCTGATGCAAAGGCCTGGTTTCACAAGGTACGTCAGAACCCCAATGCGTGGCTCAAGCTGATCATGGTCGACCAGGCCGCCGTGGGGTACGCGGCGGTGGAGTCAATCGACGAAAAGAACAGCAAGTGCGAGTTGGCCGTCGTGGTGGGGGCTCCGACCCTTTGGGGCGCCGGCGTAGGCAAATTTGTGCTGGAGGAGATGCTCAAGCACGCCTTCGAAGTCCTCAAGATGCATCGCGTCTTCGCCGCTGTCTGCCGGGGCAATATTCGCTCCGAGAAGCTGGTAACGAGCATGAACTTTCGGGTTGAAGGCACGATGCGGGAGGCGCTTTGGATCAACGGAAAGTGGGTTGATCTGTTATGCTACTCCCTTCTCGAAAATGAGTATCGCCAATCGGTATAGTGTAGCACTATCTTCTGTACATCTGAATCGCGTACGTGAAATGGTCAAGGAGGACCCTGGGAAATGCTTCGTTTTGTCACCTGCCTATCTGTGATCGCGCTGTTGTCGGTAAGCGCACATGGTCAGACTTCGGTCTTGCCGCTTGATACTCCGCCGCAGGCAGAACTCATCGATTCGGCCCTGGCGCAGGTAGGACTTGACCGTGACCATTTCCGTTTCGATCAGGATGAAATGGCCGGCTGGGGAGGCGATACCTGGCGGCTGTCGTATTTCACGATGCTGCACCGCAAACCGTTCAAGCTCCCCAAGTATGCCGACCTGAATGTCGCGCAGTTGCAGTCCGACGCTACCAATATTACGGCCCTTACCGCTTTTGCCGCCCGCAAGATCGACCTTCCGCTGCGACGCGGCCTGATCGGCGATCCGCTGGAGAAATACACAAAGTTTCCGGATTCCGCTCATCATGTAGATTTCGCGACGAGTCGAAATGTCCTGACCGGCGATGCCTTCGCTCCCTTACGAAAGAAAATCGATCTCATCTGGGAAATAGCCGATGACAAAGATTTCGCCTTCGCCAAAGCGGTCGATCCGATCGCCAAAGGTAAAAATCGCGACCGGCTGGTTGAGTTTCTCCTGCAGGAAAAGAACGAAGATGTTACCGCTATCGAAGAATTTGCCTCAAAGGTAGATTTCAATCTGATGGTCGCCGGCACGGAAGACTTTGTCGAAGCGGTGCGCCGTGTTGCCGACTCCATTACGGCCTGCCAATTTCCGACCGAGAAACTGGAGATCAAAACGCGGCACGGGCTGATTGTGATCGGCACCAAGGGAAAAGACAAATACGAATACCTCGAGGCCCCGCTGTTGATTATCGATGGCGGCGGCGATGACTATTACAAATTCCCAACCAGCTTCGGATCGTCGCCGTATTCGATTATTGTCGATGCCGCCGGAAACGACCAGTATATCAGCGAGGACTCAACCAAGCAGGGATTCGCCGGTGGTGTGATCGGACTGAGTGCGCTGGTCGATCGCTCGGGTGATGATGTCTACCAAACAGCCAACGCGTCGCTCGGATGCGGGATTTTCGGTGCGGGTGTACTGATCGACTACGCCGGGAAGGACCTGTATGTCGGCAAACATCTGACCGAAGGGTGCGGTGTCTTTGGTATCGGGATGCTCATCGACAGCGCCGGAAACGATTCACTGTATTGTTGGTCAAGTGCGCAGGGGTTTGGGTTCACGCGGGGCTGCGGCCTCTTAGTCAACGTAAGCGGCGACGACAAGTATGTCGCCGAAGACACCAAATTATTCAGCCCCTCCTCGCAGACCAAAGACCATAACTCTTCGCTCGCGCAGGGGTGCGGGTTTGGGCGTCGCGCCGACTATATCGACGGTCACAGTTGGGCGGGCGGGGTCGGCATTCTGGCTGATCTGGACGGAAACGATTCATATTCCGCCGGCCTTTTCGCTCAGGGGTGCGGCTACTGGTTTGCCGTTGGATCGCTTTATGATGTGGCAGGAAACGACACCTACAACGGCGTCTGGTATGTTCAGGGATCGGCCGCGCATTTTGCCATCGGCTACCTCGATGATTTCGCCGGGAATGACACATATAATTCGACGATGAACATGGCCGACGGCGCCGGTCACGATTTTTCGATCGGGTATTTGAACGAACGCGACGGCGATGACCGGTACACCGTGCCCAATTTGTCATTGGGCGGCGGCAACGCTAACGGCATGGGAATATTTCACGATCACACCGGCAACGACACCTACACCACAAAAGGCGGTACGACTCTCGGTCGCGCCAACGGTTCCGATCAGGGTCCGCGAAAACTGCTCGGTTGTTTCGGATTGTTTATCGATGGCGGCGGCGAAGACAGCTACGCTGAACCGTTTGCGAAAAATAGCTCTCGATGGATCGGCCCCAAGAATCATCCGGAAACTCCCGATCCGTTCGAGTTGGGAGTCGGAATCGACCGCTAATTGGCAATTGCGCGATTCCCGGGTCGCCGTGACCAGGAAACCAGCGCAATCGAAAGAAGAATCATCGCGCCGCCTAACGCAGTCGGCGCAGTGAATGATTCGTCCGCAAAGGCAACGCCGATTAACGACGCGACCAGCGGTGTGACAAAGGCAATCATCGCAGCTGAGACGACATTGATGCGAGTCATCAGCCAATAATATCCCAAAAACGCGATCACGGTCCCGAATATCGCCAGATAGAGAATGCTCCCCACCGCCACGGAAGTCCACTTCATATCGCCAAACGATTCGGTAGCGAGCGCTCCGACGAGCAGGACAGCCGTGCCAAAGATCATCTGAATCGTCGCTGCCACGACAATGTCGACTTTCACCGCATGGCGCTTGTGGAGCACGACGCCGGTGGCTGAAGCGGCTGATGCCAGCAGGGCCAGCATAGCGCCGCGGAAAAGATCGCCGGAAAGTTCGAGCGTGTGCCATGATATTGTGACCACGCCGGCAAGTCCTACCGTCAGGCCGGGCCACGCCCATCCGGTTAGTTTGTCCGAGGGAAGCAAAAGGTGCGACAGAAGCGCTACCAACAGCGGAAAAGTCGCGAACAGTACGGCGGTCAGCGACGAGCTGATATACTGCTCGGCCGAATAGACCGAGGCATAACTCAACCCGTACATTAGAAGTCCCGGACCGGTGTGAATCAGCCATTCGGACTTGGTGCGTGGGAGCCGGGTTCTTCGCACTTTAAGAATAACAAAGAGAATCGAAACCGAAATCAGAAACCGAACCGAGGCCGACCAGAAGGGCGGTGCGTCGGCCAAACCAAGCTTGATGGCCAGCCAGGTCGATCCCCAGATAAGGCACAGGATGATGTAGACTAAAACCGTCATTGTCGTTTTCGTTTCAAAGGCCGGAATATCGGATCGCAACTTACCCGTTGCGCCTCGGTCGGCCAAGAAAATTTCCCATTAGATGAACAAATAGTTGACTCAAAACAATCACATTCGTAGATACGCTTTCGTCTGCAAAAATACCGAGACTGACACCGAAACAAGGATTGTACGGAATGATCAAAGACACCGAATTCTTCACTACCACGGAGTTGGCGAAGAAACTAAAGATGAATGTTCAGGTGCTCACCCGCAAAGTCCAGGCGGGCGACATCGAGGCCTACAAGATCGGCAAAGAGTGGCGGATACCCGAAAAGGCGGTCGCCCGCTGGTTGGAACAAAATTCCAATCGCCGTGCGACCACCGAAAAATCTTCGGTAGCAACCGCCACGGCACAGGCCGAACGAATAATCGCCGGTCGGGCCGGCCGCAAAGACTTGTTGGATTATATACTGGCTCAGTTTGAGCCGCAGCGCGAGTACTCCGAGCAGGAGGTCGACCGAATTATCGGCCGATTCCATGCCGACTCCCGCCAGATCCGTCATCAGTTTGTCGATGAGCAGATGATGGAGCGGGTTAATGGTCAGTACCGTCGCCGTCCCAACTACAAATTGATCGGGTAAGCGAGAAAATCCTTACATCTGATCCGGAATGGCGGGCGCCGGGCTTTGGCCGCGCCCCAATAGCTGATTGAGCACCGGGTCGCCCTGATTGACACCGTATTGGCGGAATTTTTCGACCGCCGCCCGGATGGCGTCGAAATTCCCCACTTGCCCAAGCGACGTCACGAGTTTTCGGAATGCATACCCGCTGTTCGGATTGTGATCGAAGGCCTCGATCAAGTCTTGTGTCCCCGCCGATAGAAGCGCGGAATCATTCGTTCGTTTGAACAACTCAATCGAAATTACGCCGCGATCCTGAAGATAGTAATCGTTGCGCGGATTGCGAACGAGGTTGGCGGTCAGCGTATCGCGCAGAGTTCGATACAGCGGTGTGATGAGAGCGGTATCGCCTCGTTGAGTGTAAATTTCGGCCAGAAAGAGGTACGACTGCCAATATTCGGGGATGACTTTTTGGATATGTTTAGCCAGACGAATCGCGCCGGTCGTGTCGCCGGCGGAGAGCATAACATCGGCCACGCGTGAAGATGATATCCCGGTTCCCATCCAAAGCCCGGTCGCGTTTTCGTCGCGATACACCCTCGAATCACTCATTTGTCCATATGTGTACACGGATCGGTAGAGAGAATCGGATGTCTCAAGATCGGTTCCGGCGGCCGCGGTATCCCGCTCGAGACGGTAGAGCACTCCGACCTGCGACACACGGTCACGGAGCTTTAGCGGCGACTCGCCGTACGGCATCGAACTGAAAAAGACCGGATACCGCCAGCGATTTTCGAGCACGATCTCATCAGTCATCATGTTAGCAACGGTGAGGACGCGGCCTTCCCATCCGACGGGCATGAGATAATTCGTGCGGCCGCGCGCCCTGTCGACAAAGCGCTCGGCCGGTCGCGAATACTCTTGTCCCCCCTGCTCCATGAAGACGGTGTGACGAATCTGCTCGCGGGTAAGAGAAATCGGAATGTTGTAAGTGAATTTCATCTGCTCGACATACCAGTCGGTATTCAGAAGCGAGAGATTCACAATTCGTATGTCTTTACGGTAGTTGTATGCCTCTTGCAGGGCCCAGGCCGGAAAGGTGTCGTTGTCACCGGAAGTGAACAGGATCGCGTCTTTCTCGCACGAGTCGAGAATGTTTTTGGCGTAGTCATAGGCAAGCGTGTTGTCGTGGCGGTCGTTTTCAGCCCAGTTGTCGGCCAACGCAATAGAGGGAAGCAGCACGAGCACGACGCCGGCATAGGCAATGCGCGTGCGTCCGCTTTCGTCGCGACCGAGCTTTTCACTGACCCACGACAGCAGTCCCGACACACCGAGTCCCATCGCGATACCGAAAACAACAAAAGCCGGCGTGAAGAAATAGTCGCGGTCACGGACTTCGAGGTAGGCGTCGCCGGTGTCGAAATCGTACTTGGTGCCGTCGGCGAAATTCATATAGAGCACCAATCCCGCTGTGGCCAGCAGGAAAAGCGTCAACAGCGGCAGGCCGAGTTCGAGTCGTTTTCGAATCGAGAGCCCCATACCCAGAAGTCCGAGGGCCAAAAACGGCGCGAATTTCCATCCGGCCGACGAATACTGCTCTTCGAAGTACGACCAGAATCCCATGTGGGCGTGACGTCCGAACTGATTGGCCCATTCTCCGCGTCGCTGAAACATCCGGTCGACCATCGACACCTGGCCGTATTGTTTGCGATCGAGGGCGTAAACAAATTGGCGGTAGCTCCGCGACGTCATGTTCTCGTCGATACGCGGATGGCGCGACGATCTGATCGGCATATACAGATGCACCGAAAATCCGATGACCGCCAGCACAATGATGGCGATGCCGGATTGCCAATCGAAACGAAACCGCCTGACTTTCGAAAGATATCCGAACAGCAAGAGCAGTCCGGTACCGACGGGAAGGGCGAGTGTGATAAATTCCGAAAAGCCGATCATCACCGAGCAGATCGAGACAATCGCGATCGTTCTCCCCCAGTCGATCGACCGGAAGATCATACCCAGCGCGGCCAACGCCAGTATCACTGATACCAGATAGAATCCTTTTACTCCGGGCTGGGTGTTGGAGAAAAGAAAGATCAATAGGAGTTCAGCAATCATGAAACTACAGACGATCAACCAGTCGCGGCGGGTGGCATTGTCGTTGAGCATGAAGACCAGTGCGGCGGTCGGCACAACCAGAAAGACTGTCATGTGAATGCCGACACCCAGCATGGCAAGATACATGGCCAGAATCATGTACTTGATCGAATTGCCGCTCCCCCGTTCTTCGTAGTACTTAAGCGAGAGCAGGAGAATCAGCATCGAGAGCGCCATGGCGATGCCATACACTTCGGCCTCGACCGAATTGCTCCAGTTGGTGGCGCCAAAAGCGACGAAAAATCCGCCCGCCATGGCTCCGATCATTGTGATCAACCGTGCCGAAAATTCCTCCGGGTTGGCGAAGAAATATCGGATCAGCCGCGCGGCCACCATATAGGCAAGCATAGCGGTAAAGGCCGACGAGATCACTGAAATCATATTGATCCGGAATGAAACATCGGCCGCAATCGGCAGCATGGTGAAGATTCGGCCCAAGAGCATAAACAAAGGCGTGCCCGGCGGATGCGGCACCCCAAGCGTCGCCGAAGCCGCAATGAATTCGCCGCAGTCCCAGAAGGGAATCGAACGCTGGACGGTCTGCCAGTAGACGACAAACGATCCGACCCAGACAAAGAGGGCTCCGGCCCAGTAGATCCGGTCAACCGGCTGCTTGGTCATTCTCGGTTAGTCTCCTCTAAACTCGCGAAGTTGTTTGCCGATAATACTATAGGGTCGGCGGTGTCCGAAGTTTGAACGATACGGAATGTCGTTCGACATGTCAAAAGTTAAAACGGTCGCCGTACGATCTGAACTTTCCGGAGGGAGTATGTACGTCTGGTGTTCGATTCTGTTCTGTCTTGGAATCGCGGCATTCTTGGACACGATTTTCAACATGGGCGATATCTTTCGCACCATCAATTCGATTCTGTTCATGCTGATTTCGCTTGGGCTGCTCGTGCGCACGACCGTCAAGCGCAAAGAGCACAAATTCGAATCGGTGCAGGCGAAGATCTACGATCTGGAGCGCCAGATCGCCCAGATGAAGTCGACCCAAAAGGCGTTGTCGGATTACTAACCGACTCGACCCGCTTCCTCCAGCGTCCGCAAGCGATTGCGGGCATCGGAGACGAAGGGCGAATTCGGGTATTTTTCCAGAAGCTCGCGATAGATGAGGCGAGCTCGGTCGCGCTCTGAGGGTCGTTCGACAATCAGATCCGCTTTCAATTTCAATCCATACGGCCGGTAAAACGACTCGCTGAATTGTTCAGTCAGGGCATCAAGCGCCCGCAACGCCGCGGCTGTATCAGCAGCGGTCAATTCCAACTTTGCAATTCGATACAACGCGACATCGGCTAGTTTCTGATCGGCGGCGTCGGCCAACGCGCCGTAGGCCTGCCGCGCCGAGTCGGTCTGCATCCGGGTTTCTGATTCCACCGCCCGCGCATAGATAACGAGCAGAGTGGTATCGGGAAGCACCTGATCCATGTCGATGGTCAGCTGCATGGCGTCGTTGACATACAACCCGCGCGAATGCTCGACCATCAGCTTTTTAAGCGCTGCTTTCGTCGAATCGAACTTGTGATCGAACAAATCAAGAAGCGCGAGGCGATACTGGGCTTCCTCGACGATATCATCGGAGTATCCGCCGGCGGCCAATGCGTCGAGCTTCTGCCCCGCCTGTTTGTAATTTCCCGCGACGATATCGCACAGCGGCGACAAACGCAGGGCGCTCAAATACACCGCGCCGCGAATCGACTGGGCTTTCACACTGTCGAAGTACGCCGCTGCGAGTTCCGGATTTCGAGCGTTTTCCAAATACAGTTCGGCCATACCGAAATACGCTTCGGCCCGATCCATCGGCGTCTGGGCACTCGCCAGAATATCGGCAAACGCGGTTAAGGCCGCGTCGGTCCGGCCAAGAGCTTTGAGCGACTCGGCTCGTCTGAAACGCATTTCACTTACGAAGACACCGGTCGAATACTTGGCAAGCGTGTAATCAGCGCCGCGAATCGCTTCTTCATACGCCTTGCGGTCGAAACACTGACGTACCAGATCGGCCAGCGCCGTGCCGGGAACGGTCTCACCGCCCAGCGAATCCTGACGAAGCGCGTAGGTCAATGCCCGATCATATTGCCCGGCCTTGACGGCATTGGTCATCAACAGACGCATCGCCCGACCGCTGCTGACTTTGCCGGTGATGGAGTTGAGCACCTGCTCGACATCGGCGGTCGCGTCGGGGTAGGCCATCAGTGCCAGCAGTTGTCGCTCTGCGTCGCCGGCGGCGTAGGTCGTGTCTTCATTCACCACAGCAAAAAACTCGCGCGCCGATTCGGCAAAGCGACGGTCGAGTTGGAGCATCATCGCGCGCTGGAGCCCGAAAGCATGAGGATTTCCGGAGCGAGCGCGAACTGAATCGACCAACTCAAGCGCGCCGACTTGCGCGCCAAAGGCCATCATGCTCTGGAATATTCCGTACAGACGGCCCGAGTCGCCGGGCTGCGACAGCGCATATGCTATACGGTAATGGGCGACAGCCGAATCGAGTGATTTTTGTTTGGCCAAAGATTCAGCGAGATACATTTGCCAGACGATGTTCCTCGGATCGCGATCAGCAAGTTGCCGCGCCAGCAGTTCGGCCTTGCCCCAATTGACCGACTCGTCGTAGCAGTTGCGCAGAAGATTGATGACCAGTTGATCGTCAGGGAGCGTTTCGTGCATCACCTCGAGCATGGCGATGGCGCCGTCGAGATTGCGCGATTTGATCAGCTGCCGCACGGCGGTAATCCGCTCTTCGTAGGATGCGTCGCCGGGTTGTTCGGCGCCGACCGAACAGGCGAAAAGCGACACGGCGAACAGAACCGAGAAAAACCCAGACAAAGCCCGAAGGTGCATGATCGCTACTTGTTCTGTCCGGCCGGTGTCTGCGGCGTTATCGGCTGTGAACCGGAGCTCGACGATTCGGATTTCAACAGCGCCCGGAAATACGCCTTGATCTGTTCTTCGTACTGCGGCGGATAGTCTTTGCCAAGGAATTCGCGCAGACGATCCTCTATCGGAGTTTTGTCATTGAGCAGGTCGGACGGCAATCCCTGCGGAACGAAAACCGCGTTGGTTGTCGCCGTAGTGGACTTGCGCTCGTCGGTGAAGTCCTTTCGCTGGAGCGAACGGCTGGCCTCAAGCATTCGGGAATAGATTTTGAGCTGGCGCTCAAGCGTTTGCGGGCCGGCCTCGCCAGATTGCAGTTCTTCTTCGACTTTCTTCATTTCGCCGGCGATATCCGACAGGCGTCCCATGATCTGCCGTGAGCCGCCGAATTCCTGTTCAAGCTGTTCCATCGATTTGCGAATCGAGCCCTGCTCAGCGGCCAGCCGGGCCAGACCTTCGCGCTCGGCGTTCGGTTTGCCGCTCTGTCCCTGATTCTGCGGATTGTTGCACTGGTTCTGTGTTTGCTGATTCAGGTTGCTCTGCTTGTTGCACATTGACTCAAGCTGCGACATGTTCTTGTCGCAACTGCCGCCTTTGTTGCAGCTCTTCTGCTGATCGAGCGATTCCATCAATTGGGTGGCGGCGCGATTGAGACTGACCATCGCGTCGCGCTGGGAATTCATGCCCGAAAAACCGTTCTTCTGATCGAACGCTCCCGTCGCCGCCTGCATCTGACTTGTCGCGTCATTGAGTACGCTGCTCAATTGCGAGGCCACAAACGGCGACGACTTGCTCATTTCCGCCACCGTGTTTTTCAGACCGTTGCAGGCCGAGAGCAAATCCTGCTGTGATTTCGCCATGTCGTGCATGAGCATCGACTGCGGGTCCATCGACGCCGCGGCGGTCATCATTTCTTCCTGCGATTTCGACAGGAAATTGGCGTCTTCGAGCGCCCGGCGCATCGCCTGCTGCATTTGCGAGTTGTTCTGATTCTTCATCGCATTCTGCTGGCTTTGCATCTCGCCGACCATCTGCATCAGTTTGGACAGCGCCTGTTTGCCTTCTCTTTGGGCCGACGGCTTCTGCTGACCCGACATCGACTGCGACATGTTCTGCATGTTTTGGTTGGCGTCGGTTTTCTTCACCGCCTCTGAGAACTTCTGCACTTCGGGCGACTGATCGAGTTTGGCTTCCTGCGCGATCTTCTGAAGCTCCTCGACGTCTTTCTTGAGCTGCTCGAGCGCCTCTTTGAGTTCGTTTTCCTGACTGGCGAGTTTGGGCAGACCGGCCTCCTGGGAATCGTCGGTCTTCTTGTTCATCGCCTCTTGTCGCTTGGCCAAATCCTCGGCCTTGCGGGTCATCGCTTCCATCTTTTGTTCCAGCTGCATCTTCTTCAAGAGCGCAAGGGTACGTTCGAGACGTTCCATCATGTCTTTCTGGGTCATCTGGAACTTCTCCATCGCCTTCTTGATCTGCTCGGGATCCATACTCTTGAGGGCTTCCTGCAGCTTCTTTTGCGCCTCTTTCATTTCGGGCGTGGCGACTTCCTCGAAGAGCTTTTGAATCTGCTGCATCTTTTCCATGATCTCGCGGCTCAGAAGCGAATTGTCTTTGAGCTTGTCAAGCGACTCGTTCATCTTGTTGGCCAGCGTGTCGAGCTTTTGCATCATCTCCTGATTCTTCTGCGCGATGCCCTCAAGCTCTTTCTGCTGCTGCCAATCAGCCGATTTGTTCGAATTGTTTTTGGACTGGGCGTCGAGTTTTCGCGCCGCGCTCTTCAGCCGCTGAACCAGGTCGCGTCCGGACTTAACCAGGTCTTCGGTGCTCGAAACTCGCTGTTTGTTTTCCTGATCGAGCTGCGACACGAGTTCGTCAACCGACGGTACCCGTGCAATGAAATCCCGGGTGCGTGAAATTTTGGGACCGGAAATCTTGTCGTTATCGGCGACCTCGAAATGATAGGTGACGAAATCTCCCGGATAAAGATTGAGCGGCGACATATCCCAGTTGAAATCAATATCCCCCTCTGTCTTGATTCTGTCTGAATAGTGCAGGACCGCGACATTCTCGTTGGACTTCCCGCCCTGCGAGGTGATCTGATATTTTAGGACAAGTGAAGTAAATCCGTAGTCGTCGGCAATATGCAGCTTGAACGGGATCAACATTTCGTCAGTCAGGTTGGCGTCGAAACCGGGATAGAGGACATCAACCGCCGGATACTCGTCCGGCACGGCGGTCACATAGTACTGGATCGGATCGGGATTGGTTTCGCCGAGATTGTCCAAAAGCTTGATGTAATACGAGCGCGATTTGTCAACCTGTATCGAACCGTCGATCGAATTGCCGATTACCGTCAGCGGTGTGCGCGACGAATCATCCCACACTAGCTCGGCCTTTTGCATAGGCAGATTCGCTTCGATTTTGATATTGGCTCGGCTTCCGACCACGGCTGAAAACGAGCCGGACTTTTCGTCAAGCGTGGTTGGTTTTAAGCCGGTATAGTCGGGATAGAAAACTGACAGCGTAATATTGGTCACGCGGGGACGATCAACAACATCGATCTGCTGAACATCAGTCTTCAGCTCGCCTGCCTCGACATAGAAATCGAGCGACTTGTTGACTTGCCGAATAGTCGTGCTGAATAGAATTGAATCACCCGATTTGACCGACGATTTCGGCATGGTCGCAAGCGATACTTTGACTGTCTGCCAGCTCCCGCCGGTGAATCGATAGTGAATCGTGGCGGCCTCGGGCATGCGCTGGCCGGTGATCACACCGCCAAGCGGCAAATCTTTGTATTTCACCCACTGGACCGCGCCGGGGTAACCGGCAAGCGTGTAGGCAATAGGCGGCGCAACTTTGGAGGTCGGATTCGACCAGACTTCGTACGAATAGCTGAATAGTCCCGGCGAAATAATCAGCAGCGCCAGGGCCACCGCCACCGGCGCCAACAGAATTCGTCCGGTTCTCCAGATCGGGTAGTACGAAACAACCGAATTGAAATTGATAAGTCCGGCCCGTTCGAGCGCCTGTTTTTCGGTCGACTGAATCAACTCGCGCGAAAAACCCGGATCGTCGGTCATCCGCGCAAACTGCACCGCGGCAATCAGGCGTCCCTTCAAATCGGCATACTTATTCTCAAGTTCAACGGCGACCGAATCGACAGTGCCGCTGAATAGCGAAGAAACCGCGCGTCGGAAGAAATAATACCCGGCGACTGCGGCGGTCGCGGCGAGCAATGAGATTTTCAGCCAAACGGAAATGACAAAGAGATTAGCCGCCAGCGAGAGGACGATAGCGACACCAAGCACGATAGCCAATGTAAAGATCAGCCCCGAGGCAAACGACACCAATCGTTGTCTCATCAATACCGATTTGAGGCGGGTGAGTAATACCGAACTCGACTGCATTTCGCTCATGGCGTCATCCTCGTTCGTTTGCCAATCTGTATTATCGACTGCCGATTACAAAACGGGCAGGTACATGCTAATATAACAGGGCGTAGGCCACCAGGTTCGCCCCCATTTTGAGGGCCAGTTCCCGCTTCTCAGCCGGGTCATTGTGCACCGGAGGGTCCTCCCAACCGTCGCCGATATCCCCTTCGACTAAAAAGTAAACCACCACCCGGCCGTTCACCACAATGGCATATCCGCGCGGGGGCTTACCGTCGTGCTCGTGTATCTTGGGCGGACCGTTGCGGAAATCGAAGACCGTATGATAAATCGGGTGGTCAAAGGGCAATTCGACAACCTCGCGCTCCGGAAATATCCCGGCCATCTCCTTTTTGAAGGTCTCCGCCATACCATACGAATCATTGACGAACAAAAAGCCGCCGCCGGTCAAATATGTCCGCAGGCGCTCTTTTTCTTCCGGTGTAAAGACAATTGACCCGTGGCCGGTAGCAAATAGGAACGGGTAGCGGAAAAGTTCAGGATCGGTGAGCGTCACCTGACGCTCCATCGTGTCGACGAGGATATCGGTATTCTGGCGGATGAATGTCAGCAGATTAGGCACCGACGACGGTCCCCAGTACCAGTCTCCCCCTCCCGAATAGTGCAGCCGGGCAACTTTGATCGCTGAGGGGTTGGGGTTCCCTTGAGGCGGGGTGTACCCTCTGGGCGGCATCGCCGGAAGGACTCTCCGAATGACATTCTGAAGTTCTTTGATATCGGCGTTGGTTTGTTCGACCGCCGCCGGTTTGACCGACGGATTCGGCACCGGGTCCGCGGCGAAGGCCACCGCAGCGACGCCGACAGTCAGTAGCCCGAGAATTGAAACATAGACCAGTTTACGCCTCATATAGCTAATATACACCCGAACTGCGCTTTTGGGTGCAGGGAAAATGCGGCGATCGCCCCGTGAATTCGGCTCATTTTACACAATGAAACACCACCCCCTGCGCCTGTAGAAATTCCTCAGCGCCGCCGCCGTGGAGCATGGAGGTAGTGGTAAGCAGGCCGGCTTCGGTGCAGGTGTCGGCGAGCACCGTCACGCTCTGCGGCGGATTCTCCACCGGCCATCCCGTCAGCGGATTTAATATATGCCCCAGTTTCTTGCCATTGACAAAACAGTGCCGGTACGACAACCCGCTGGTCGCAACTCCCCCGTGCGCGAGTTCGATCAGCCCAAGCGGGAGCTTGTCCCTATGGGGTGATTCGATGCCGATTTCCCACTTGTGATCCGAAATTGGCGGGCAGATTGCCCGCAAATCACCGCCGAAATTGACGAGTATCGGAACTGACAAAGCGTCATAGACTATCTTCGCGACTCGATCAACCGCGTACTCTTTACCGACTCCCCCCAAGTCAATTTCCATTCCGGACTGGAGCCGCACCGAGTCAGTGTACAGCTCTACTTTGTTCCATCCGACAGATTGAAGCAACTGATCGATCAATTTCTGGTTCGGCTTGTGCTCGCGGCCGTCGAATGTCCATGCCCGCCGCAAAATTCCAGAGGTGATGT